>JAHJQP010000172.1 GCA_018819165.1 Pseudomonadota bacterium | reverse complement strand
GATTTTCTCGACCTGGGAAGTCGTCAGGCGGTGGACCTGGCACTGCACCGTCTGGCGAAAAAAGGGACGCTGCGCCGCCTGGCCCGCGGATTGTACGATTACCCGTGTGTTGACGCGGACCTTGGCCCCCTGTCTCCCACGACCGACGCGGTTGTGAAAGCGTTGAAGGGACGCGACAACATTCTTCTGCAACCTGCCGGCGGCTATGCCGCCAACCTGCTGGGGCTTTCCGACCAGGTGCCGATGAAGATCGTTTTCCTCACGGACGGACCGGCGCGCCGCGTGCAGCTTGGCAAGCAGGTCATCATGCTCAAACACACCACCCCCCGCGTCATGGCAACCGCCGGACGGATAAGCGGCTTGGTCATTCAGGCCCTGCGCCATATCGGTCAGCGGCATGTGGACGACTCGACCGTGGTTCGTCTGCGAAAGCGGCTTTCCGTGGACGACAGGAAGCAGTTGCTCCAAGACATCCGTTACGTCCCAACCTGGATTGCCGCGATTCTGCGCCGTGTTGCCGACCCGGATGGGAAGTGACGGTTTTCCACGGTGCCATTGCCTATGTGCGGCCGGTCGTCAAAATCGAACTGGGCGCCCGCTCGGAAACGGAGCCGGTCGAAATACCCTTCATTCAACCCTATCTGGCGGCGGCGTTTCCCGACCTGCTGCGTGACAGCGCCTTCTCGATAAAAACAGTGGCGGCTGAGCGGACTTTCTGGGAGAAGGCAATGCTTCTGCACGAGGAAACCTTCCGTCCTGCCGAAAAGCCGCGCCGGGCGAGATTGTCCCGCCACTATTATTATCTTTGGTGCCTGATCAAAAAAGGGATAGCGGCAAAGGCGGTTGCCGACTTGAAACTGTTTGATCGCGTTGCCCGGCACCGGGAGAGTTTTTTCAAGGTAGGCTGGGTAAATTATGACTCGTTAAGAAAGGGAACCTTGAATCTGCTGCCAGCGCCGGAGCAGATGAACGATTGGCGGCGGGATTATGAAGCGATGCGTGAAGGGATGTTTTTTGAAGAACCGCCGTCTTTTGACGAAGTGCTGACCGTCATCCGACAGTTTGAGGAGGCGTTTAATCGGGCATAAGTTTCCTTTTACCCTGGTCGAGGAGATGCTTGCCCTTCACCGGCGACTGGCCGCCGTGCGGACGGAACACGAGCAGACCAACCTCCAGCGCCAGATCGACGCCGCTGACCGGCAGATCGACCGGCTGGTCTATGAATTGTATGAATTGACGGGCGAGGAAATTAAAATTGTTGAAGGACAAGAATAGCAATAGAGGTAAAATTTATTTGCAATATGTATAATAATGTGTATAAATGACTCGTGCGATTCACCTGGGACGAAAAGAAGCGGCAATCAAATCTAAAGAAGCACGGCCTTGATTTTAAAGAAGGGCATCTGGTGTTTGCCGGCGCCACTTTCAGCATTGCCGATACCCGCGTCGACTACGGCGAGGACCGCTTTGCAACACTGGGCTTGCTCGGCGTCGATGTGGTTGTGGTTGTCCATACGGAACACGAAGATGAAATCCGCATCATCTCCATGAGAAAGGGAACGAAAGATGAGCAAAAAGTCTACTTTGAAAATATCTGATCGGTTTGATGAATATCCTGAAATCACCCAGGCGGATATCGACCTTGCCCGGTTCCGCGTTAACCTTCAGGATGCGCCTCGCAAGCAGCGGGTCAACATCATGCTCGACACCGGCGTAATCGCCTTCTTCAAGTCTAAGGCCGGCGAACGCGGCTACCAGACGCTCATCAACGCGGCCCTTAAGCAGGCGATCCAACAAGAAGAGCTTGAAGCAACGCTTCGCCGCATTGTAAGGGAAGAACTGACAAACGCCCAGTGAAGCCCCCTGTTCATCGCACAGGGGGCTTCAGTTGTGATGCCGTCTTTGCATCCATGCCGGCGGGAGCTAAATGACGCAAAAACCGCTACTCGAATGTGGCGCCGGTGTGGGCGGAGCGGACGAGCTGGGCGTACCGCTTCAGGTAGCCCTTGAGCTCTCTCTTGACCGGTTTCCAGAGGGCAAGGCGCTTCTTCATTTCGTCTTCGGAGATAAGGAGATTCAGCTTCTTGGCGGGAATGTCGATCTCGATCAGGTCGCCCTCCTGCACCACGGCGATGGGGCCCCCTTCCGCCGCCTCCGGGGAGATGTGGCCGATCGCTGCGCCACGGCTACCGCCCGAAAAGCGGCCGTCGGTGAGGAGCGCTACGTCCCGGTCCCGGCCGATACCGGCGATGGCGGAGGTCGGCGAGAGCATCTCCCGCATGCCCGGGCCGCCCTTCGGCCCTTCGTAGCGGATGACCACCACGTCTCCCTTTTGAATCCTCCCCTCCAGGATGGCCTGCATGGCCGGTTCTTCCGAGTCGAAGACGCGGGCCGGTCCCGTATGGCAAAGCATGGCATCATCCACGGCGGAACGTTTGACCACGGCGCCTTCCGGGGCCAGGTTGCCGGACAGGACGGCTAAGCCGCCCATTGCATGGTAGGGATTTTCCAGGGGGTGGATGATCTCCGGGTTGACGACCCGCTTTCCCGCCAGGTTCTCAACGACCGTTTTCCCCGTGACGGTGCGGGCGCCGTTGCGGATCAGCCCGCCCCGGGAGAGTTCCTGCATCAGGGCGGGGATGCCGCCGGCCTGGTGGAGGTCGCTTAAGTGATGGGGGCCGCCGGGGGACATGGAGCAGAGGTGCGGGGTTTTGTCGCTGAAGGCGTTGAATTGGTCCAGCGTCAGCAGGATGCCCGCCTCCTTCGCGATCGCCGGCAGGTGGAGCGAGGTGTTGGTCGAACCTCCGAAGGCCATATCCACGGTGATGGCGTTCGCGAAGGCCTCGGCGGTGAGAATTGCCGATGGCTTGAGGCCGCTGTCCACCAGCTCCATGATCTGCATCCCCGTCTCCTTCGCCAGACGGATCCGCTCCGCCCAGACGGCCGGGATGGTCCCGTTGTAGGGGAGCGCCATTCCCAGGACTTCCGTAAGACAGTTCATCGAGTTGGCCGTGAACATCCCCGCGCAGGAACCGATGCCCGGACAGGCGCATCCCTCCGCCTCCCGGAGCTCCTCCATCGTCATCTCCCCGACCTTGACCTTGCCGACGTATTCGAAGACGGTGATCAGGTCGATCTTCCGCCCCTGGAACTCGCCGGCCAGCATGGGGCCGCCGCTGATCACGATGCTGGGGATGTCGAGGCGCGCCGCGGCCATCAGCATCCCCGGGATGATCTTGTCGCAGTTGGGGATGAGGACCAGGCCGTCGAACGGGTAGGCCATCGCCATCGACTCGACGGAGTCGGCGATCAGCTCCCGCGAGCTCAGCGAATACTTCATCCCCTCGTGGCCCATGACGATGCCGTCGCAGATCCCGATCGTGAAGAACTCCAGCGGCGTCCCGCCGGCCATGCGGATGCCGGCCTTGACCGCCTCGGAAATCTGGTGCAGGTGGAGATGGCCGGGGATGAGCTCATTGGCGGAGTTGGCGATGCCGATCATCGGCCGTTCGATCTCCCGATCCGTCAGCCCCAGCGCCTTGAACAGGGAACGGTGCGGCGCCCTTTCCAGCCCTTTTTTCATACCATCTGAACGCATAATTGTTCTCCTCTAAAGACCGTCTGTCCGGTGGTTTTCGGTTTCGGTTTCCACATCGTCCAATGCGCTGAGCAGGCACAGGCAGGTATCCGACAGCTGAACCCGCAGATCGGTCACGGTGATGGCGTTTTCCTCGCAGGCGCCCACGCAGTTTTCACAGCCCAGGCACTCTCTGTCCGCAACAGGCGCCGCCCTGCCTTTTTGCATCCGGAACATTCCCACCGTGCAGGCCTCAAGACATTCCTCGCAGCCGTTGCATTTTCCCCGATCCACGGTCACCTTATAAGCCATTGCTTATCGTGAGACTCCTTTCCACAAAGAAATCATAGGGGTGCTTCCCCCTCGGTTCGGCTTTCCTTAACACAAGTCTTTTTTAGATACAAGTACAAAAATGTATCCAAAAAAGGAGAGAATCGGGGGCCAGATCGGTTTCGGTCGCAGGGAGGAATAAAATAAGAAATATTGCAATACATAGATAACTATAGACTATGCTTCGCAATAAATACTCTTGACAAGATATTTTAAATGGAATAGAAAAAACTGTATTGTGAGCATACCAGCCACATTGGATACAATCATGAACATGAGTTCCTCCGGTAAACCCAGGAAGAATGGCATCTCCGTCCGGGAGAAGACCTACGACTATCTGAAATCAAATATCTTGTCCGGCCGGTTCGTTCCGGGCGAGCGCCTCGCGGAAGAACATCTCGCGAAGGAACTGGGGGTCAGCCGCACCCCGGTGAGGGAGGCCCTCCACAAACTTGAACAGGACGGGTTGATAGAACCGCTCGAGTCGCGGGGTTTCTGCATTCCCAAGGACTCCGAAGAGGAGATCGAGGACCTCTTCGAACTCAGGACGGTTTTGGAAGGTTACACCCTCAAGCTCATCTGCGAACGGATCACCGACGAACAGATCGGGCGGCTCGAGGAAATCATCGACAAGGCGGAGGTTTCCCTGCGGCGCAAGAGGATCGACGAGGTGTTTCAATGGAACACCGAGTTCCACGACATCCTGTATGGCATGG
>JAHJQP010000171.1 GCA_018819165.1 Pseudomonadota bacterium | reverse complement strand
GCTCCTCGCCGAACTTGACCCGGCTGAGTTCCGTTCCCGTCTCGAACAGGCGAAGGCCACTCTCGAAAAAACCCTGAAGAACCGTGAACAGGCGGAAACCCTGCTGATGGTCTATCAAAAGACCCTTCCCGCGGAGGAGGCACGGGCCGAGGCAGGCCTCCGCGCCTTGAAATCGCAGTTGAACGAGATCAAGGCCGGCAGCAGAACGCAGGAGATCGCCCGGGCGAAGCAGGCAATGCAGGGCGCCGCTTCTGTTATGGAAGACGCAAAGAAGAACGCGGCTCGCTATGAGACCCTCTTCAAAAGGGGGACCGTCTCTGAGAAGGAGCGGGACGCCGCCGTCCGCCTCCGCTACGAAACGGCCCTCCCGGAATACGAGCGGAGCAGGGAGACCTACGATCTCGTCCGGGAAGGGAGTCGGGAGGAAACGATTCTCACCGCCGAGGCCAGGGTGGCCGAAGGAGAGGCCCTCCTGAACCAGGCCCGGAGCAACCTCGTCCGGATCGAGGCGGCGAAAAGAGAGGTGGAGGCGGCCGGCTCGATCGTCGCCGCTTCCCGTTCGGCCCTCGACCAGACGGCGATCCAGCTCGATTATACGCAACTCAAGGCGCCCCGGGCGGGAATCATCACCAGCCGCAGCATCGAACCGGGGGAGGTGGTCACCCCGGGACGGGAGGTCCTGACCCTCTCCGATCTCGCCACGGTCGATCTGAAACTCTTCGTCGACGAAACGCAGATCGGCAAGGTGAAGCCGGGGCAGGAGGTGGAGGTCCGCGTCGACACCTTCCCCGACAAAACCTTCGCGGGGAGGGTCACCTTCATCTCACCCGAGGGGGAATTCACGCCCAAGATCATCCAGACCCGGAAGGAGAGGGTCAAGCTGGTCTATCTCGTCAAGGTGTCCATCCCCAACCCGCAGCATGAGCTGAAATCAGGGATGCCCGCCGATGCCTGGTTACGATAAGACCCCTTCCCCCGCTTCCCTCGCGGGCGGAAAGGACATAAAACCTGTTGCCCCGGAGGAGGCCTTTCTACGGATCGAGGGGGTTTCCTGCCGCTTCGGCGCCGTGGAGGCTGTCCGCGAAGTCACGCTCTCCGTGCCGGAAGGAACGATCTTCGGCCTCGTCGGCTCCGATGGGGCGGGAAAGTCCACCCTCCTGAGGATGGCGGCGACAATGCTCCGCCCCGCCGCGGGACGGATCGCTATCGGCGGTCTGGATGTGGTGACGCACAAGGCGGAGGTCAAGGCCCTCATCGGTTACATGCCCCAGCGCTTCGGCCTCTACCAGGACCTTACGGTCGAGGAGAACATCGATTTTTTCATGGATATCTTCGGGATCACCGGTACGGAGAGAAAGGCGCGGAAGGCCCTCTACCTCGGGTTTTCCAACCTGCTTCCCTTCACGGACCGGCTGGCGGGCAACCTCTCCGGCGGGATGAAGCAGAAGCTGGGGCTGGCCTGCGTCCTCGTCCATGAGCCGAAACTTCTGATCCTGGACGAACCGACGAACGGAGTCGATCCCGTTTCTCGCCAGGAATTCTGGGAGATTCTGGGGAAAATGCGGGCACAGGGGATGACGATCATCGTCTCCACGGCCTACCTCGACGAGGGCGAGCGTTGCGACCGGCTGGGACTGATGCACCGGGCGGCGCTCCTGGAGACGGCCTCCCCGGCAGAGATCCGCGCCCGTTTCGAGAATCTGGAGGAGGCGATCATCCACCGCATCCAGGAGGCGGACGGGGGGTTGGAACATGACACCTTCAAACTCCGATAATCACAACGCTGAAGCCATCGAGGTCCGGGAGCTCGAAAAACGTTTCGGGGCTTTCACCGCCGTGGACAAGATCTCCTTTTCGGTCCGGCCCGGCGAGATCTTCGGCTTTCTCGGGTCAAACGGCTCCGGGAAATCAACGACGATCCGGATGCTCTGCGGGATACTCTCTCCGACATCCGGCGAGGGAAAGGTGGCGGGTTACGACATCGTCACGGAGGCGGAGGAGGTCAGGCATGCGATCGGCTACATGTCCCAGAAATTCTCCCTTTACGAGGATCTGACCCCCATGGAGAACCTCCGCTTCTACCTCGGGGTTTACAGCGTGCCGGAGAGTCAGTGGGCGGAGCGCAGAGAGTGGGTCCTCGACATGACCCGGCTTGCAGAGGTCAGAAACCGCCTGACCCGCGAGCTACCCCCGGGCTGGCGCCAGCGCCTCGCCCTGGGCTGCGCCCTCCTCCACCGGCCCCGGATCCTCTTCCTCGACGAACCGACATCGGGGGTCGACCCGATCACCCGGCGCCACTTCTGGACTTTTATCGGCCGGCTCGCCGACGAGGGAATCACCGTCTTCGTCACCACCCACTACATGGACGAGGCACGGAACTGCGGGCGGATCGTGATGATCAACGAGGGGAGGATCGTCGCATCGGGCAGCCCGGAGGAGATCATCCGCGGAGCCTGCCCCGGACGACCCGACGCGGACCTCAACGACGCCTTCGTTTCCCTGATGTCCGGAAGAAATGGAAGGGAGGCCGCATGAATCTTCGGAACATCCGGGCGATCGCCCGCAAAGAGGTTTATCACCTGCTTAGGGACTTCAGGAGCCTCTATCTGGCCTTCGCCATCCCGCTGCTCCTCATCCTCCTGTTCGGCTATGCGCTCAGCCTCGACGTGGAGCATATCGAGACGGTCGTCGTCGACCGGGAGCAGACGGACCTGAGCCGCGACTTTCTTCGCCGTCTCGGCGCCTCCCACTACTTCCGGATCGCCGCCCATCTCCCCGATACCGCGGCCGTGACGGAAGCGCTCGACCGGGGCCGGGCGACAATGGGCGTCGTCATCCCTCCAGGCTTTACCGCCGATCTCCGGGCGGACCGCGAAACAACCCTCCAGGTCCTCCTGGACGGGAGCGATCCCAACTTCGCCGGGATCGCCCGGGCATACATCACCGGCTTCATCGAAAACACCAACCGGAAACTCCTCGGCGAGTTTCTGAACCGCCAGGGGATGGAGAAGATCCGGCCCCCCGTGGAGGGGCAGATCCGGGTCTGGTTCAACGAGGATCTGGAGAGCCGGAACTTCATCATCCCGGGGATCATCGCGATCATCATCATGATCGTCGGGGCGATGCTGACCTCGCTGGTTATCGCCCGGGAGTATGAAAACGGGACAATGGAGACGCTCCGGTCGCTTCCCGTACGCGCCGGGGAATTGCTCACGGGAAAGGCGATTCCCTATTTCCTGATCGGACTGACTGACGTCCTCGTCGCCGTCCTCATGGGGCAGGTGCTCTTCGGGATCGTCATGAAGGCGAGTTTCTGGCTCATGATCCTGGCCTCCTCGATCTACCTCCTGGTCGCCCTGACGCTGGGACTGCTCATCTCCTCGGTCACGAAATCCCAGATGGTCGCGAATCAAATGGCCGTCCTGCTCACCTACCTGCCGTCGCTGCTGCTTTCGAACTTTGTCTTCCCGGTCATCAACATGCCGAAGTTCCTCCAGGTTTTCTCCTCCATCGTCCCGGCGACCTACTACATCGACATCCTCTCCGGCATCTATCTCCGGGACCTGGGTCTCGCCTACCTCTGGCCCGATCTCGCGATCCTGACAGGGATGTTTCTCCTGCTGGCGGCCGCCAACTGCATCGTCCTGAAAAGGGAGGGGCTATGAGCTGGCTGAGAATCAGAGAAATGGTCCGCAAGGAATTCATCCAGCTCTTCCGCGACCGGAGGAGCCGTCCCATCCTGATCATGGCGCCGCTCATCCAGCTCCTCATCTTCGGCTACGTCGTCAACTACGACATCAAGGACATCCGCGTCGCCCTGATCGACCAGTCCCGGACAAGGGAGAGCAGGCTTTTGACCGACGCCTTCACCGCCGGCCGGATCTTCCGGGTCACCCACCTGCCGGGCGCCCCCCGCGAACTGGAGGGCCTCCTCCTCGCGGGGAAGGTCGACCTGGGGATCAAGATCCCCCCCGACTTCAGCAGCCGCATCCGGAGCGGCCAGACGGCCGCCGTCCAGATCCTCGCCGACGGCGGGATGAGCAACATGGCCTCCGTCCGGATCGCCTACACGACGATGGTCCTCGACCGCTTCAACAGCGAAATGATCCAGGAGCTCTACGGACGCGAACTCAAATACGGAAAGATCGATGGCCGGATCCGTACCTGGTACAACCCGAACCTCGACAGCCAGAACTTCTACGTCCCGGGGATCGTCGCCTTTGTCATCATGCTGATCTCGCTTTTGATGACCTCGATCGCCATCATCAAGGAGAAGGAGGCAGGGACGATGGAGCAGCTCATCGTGACGCCGCTCAAGCCGGTCGAACTGATCATCGGCAAGACCATCCCCTATACCATGATCGCGATCGGCCAGATGGTCCTTGTGATGATGTTCGCCCTCTACTGGTTCGAGATACCGCTGGCGGGGAGCATCCCGACTCTCTTCTTCGCGGCCTGCCTCTTTCTCCTGAGCACCCTGGGCATCGGGCTTTTCATCTCGACGGTGTCGAAGACCCAGCAGCAGGCGATGATGACGACATTCTTTTTCATCCTCCCCTTCTTCATGCTCTCCGGCTTCGTCTTTCCCATCGCTAACATGCCCACGGTTGTCCAGTGGTTGACATATCTCAACCCGTTGCGCTATTTTCTCGTCATCATCCGCGGCATCTTTCTCAAAGGGGTGGGGCTGCAGATCCTCTGGCCCCAGTACGTCGCCCTGGCCGTTCTCGGCGGCGCGGTCTTCGCCGGGGCGGTGGGGCGTTTCCGGAAACGGCTGGATTAAGAAAGGGAGCACACCATGCTGCGAATCGTGGAAAACGAGCCGGCCATCAGGAGATATCAGCGACAGTTCGTCAGAGGTTTCAGACTCCTGACGGAGGAGAAGATCCCTGTCAAGCTGGGCCACCCGGGCGCCAGCATGAAGGCGACGGTTTCCTGGTCGGAGAGGCTCGGGATCTGGTTCTTCTCCCGGAAGATTGCCGGGAGCCGCTACTGGCACGCCTTCGGCGTCGGCCGGCCGGAGGGCGGCGCCGGCGTCGCGATCACCTGCGAGATCAATTTCCCCCTCTGCGGCATCGACCGGAGGACCGGCGGCGCCTTCGCCCAGGACCATGGAGGCAGGATCTACGTCGTCCACCGGGGAAAGCTCGGCGGCGGCAGAAAGGGGATCGGAAAATCCCTCTTCGAAAACCGCTACCGGGGGGTGTGGGAAATCATGGACGACGGTGGCGAGGAGACCCCCGTAGCCGTCATCGGCATCCTCAGTTCCCCGCGCTTTGCGCGACAGATTGCCCAGTTCGTCCGGAAGATCGCCCGGATCAAGGAGACGGCCGTCGCCCGCTCTCCCCAGGCCGAGATGACCTTCGACGAGATTTGCGTGCACGAAGACCTGATCGGCGCCCGGCATTGCGAACTGGAACGGGAGACAGGCGCCGAATGCGACCGCGGTCTCGTCATCCGGGACCTGTCCGACGCCCTGAACGGGCACGGTCTCCGGACGGGAAACGACGGCGAGCGGGATCTGATGGCCATGAACCGGGAAGGCCGGATCCGGGCGGTCTTCCAGATCCTGACGGAGATGTCCCCTGCCGGCCTCCGCGCGGGGGCGGCGCAGCTCATTCTCAGCGCTCTGGACCTCCCCGACAACCCGATCATCGTTCTGGTCCTTCCCCGCGCCCCTGAAAACGCCCTCCAGGACAAGCTGAAGCGGCGGAACATCGGTTTCCTCCTCTACGCCTGGGAGGGGGATCGGGCGGTTTTCCCGGGGCTAAAGGATATTCTCTCCCGGATCGCATAAAAACTGACCAAAATCTATCCATCCGGAAAGGAAAAAATACTCAACGGCGAAACGGGACGCCTCGCTCGTTTCAAGAATCCGGTTGATGTGATCCGTCATTTTCTCGCGCCGGTTGTCTATCAGAACGTCCCACCCGCTTGGTTGTGGGGTCCGCTCATCGAATGTCACGATGGTAGCTCTGGAGCGATTTCACGCCCGCCCGCCCGGACCGGTGTTCGAGAATCCCCACGACACAGGCGTGCGCAGCCGCCGACGTGGTGACATACGGAATTTTATATTTGATGGCCGCCTTGCGGATGTAGGCGTCGTCGTGCGCGCTCATCCTGCCGATCGGCGTGTTGATGATGAGCTGTATCTCATTGCTTTTGATCTCGTCGACTATGTTCGGGCGATGGGGTTCGTGCACTTTGTAGCTCAATTCCGCCTTGACGTCGTTTTGCCGGAGGAATTGGCAGGTGCCGCCGGTGGCCTTGATGCGGAAACCGAGTTCCTGGAATTTGCGGGCCGTTTCGAGGATGAAGGGTTTGTCGCCGTCGGTCACGGAGATGAAAACCGTCCCCTTGAGCGGCAGCGGCGATTGCGCCGCCTCCTGAGACTTGAAGTAGGCCAGGCCGAACGTCGGGGCCATCCCCAGTACTTCTCCGGTGGAGCGCATTTCCGGGCCGAGGACGGGGTCCACTTCGGGGAACATGTTGAAGGGCAGGACGACTTCCTTCACGCCGAAGTGCGGAATGGTTTTGTGTTGGAGTTTCAGGTCGGCGAGCTTCGCCCCCAGCATGAGCTGCGTGGCGATGCGGGCCATTGCCACATTGCACACCTTCGACACCAGCGGGACGGTACGCGAGGCGCGCGGATTGGCCTCCAGCACATACACCTTGTCCTCGCAGATCGCGTACTGGATGTTCATCACACCGCAGACCTTCAGCTCGCGGCTGATCCGGAGGGTATATTCCTCGATTGTTTTGATATGTTGCTCTTGTAGAGTCACCGGCGGAATGGCGCAGGCGGAATCGCCGGAGTGGATGCCGGCCAGCTCGATATGCTCCATGACGGCCGGCACAAAGGCATCGACACCGTCGGCAAGCGCGTCGGCCTCGGCCTCGACGGCGTTGGCGAGGAACCGGTCGATCAGGATGGGACGTTCCGGCGTCACGTCTACGGCGGCATTGACGTATTGTTTCAACATCTCGTCGTCGTGAACGACCTCCATGCCGCGCCCGCCGAGGACGAACGACGGCCGCACCATCACCGGGTAGCCGATGCGCGCGGCAATCTGCCTGGCCTCCTCGAAGCTCGCGGCCATTCCGGACTCGGGCATGGCGATCCCCATCTTCTCCATCATCCGGCGGAAACGGTCGCGGTCCTCGGCCAGGTCGATCGTGTCGGGGGAGGTGCCGAGGATCTTGACGCCGGCCGCGGCGAGTTCGCCCGCGATATTGAGCGGCGTCTGGCCGCCGAACTGGACGACGACGCCCTCCGGTTTCTCCTTTTCGTAGATCGCCAGGACGTCTTCGACGGTCAGCGGTTCGAAGTAGAGCTTGTCGGAGGTGTCGTAGTCGGTGGAGACGGTCTCCGGGTTGCAATTCACCATGATCGTTTCGTAACCGGCGTCGCGCAGGGCGAAGGCGGCGTGGACGCAGCAGTAGTCGAACTCGATCCCCTGGCCGATCCGGTTCGGACCGCCGCCGAGCACCATGACTTTCTTGCGGGAGCTGGAGGGCACCCGGTCGGGCCGGTTGTAGGTCGAATAGTAGTACGCCGCGTTCTCGACGCCGCTGACGGGCAGGGCGTCCCAGGCCTCGACCATGCCGAGTCCCTTGCGCTGCTCGCGGATCTTCGCTTCGGCAATGCCGAGCAGTTTTCCGAGATACCGGTCGGCGAAACCGTCTTTCTTCGCCTGGACGAGCAGGTCGTCGGGCAGATCTTTTCCCTTGAACGCGAGGATCTCCTCTTCCAGGTCGACCAGTTCCTTCATCTGTTGGATGAACCACGGCTTGATGTAGGTCTTGGCAAAAAGCTCCTCCACTGTGGCGCCCTTGCGGAGGGCTTCATACATGATCCACTGACGCTCGCTGGACGGTTCGTTGAGCATCGCCATGAGCTCGGGCAGGGGGCGTTGGTTGAAGTCCTTGGCGAAGCCGAGGCCGTGGCGGCCGTTTTCGAGGGAGCGGATCGCCTTTTGAAAGGCCTCCTTGTAGGTCTTGCCGATGCTCATCACCTCCCCGACGGCGCGCATCTGCGTGCCAAGTTTGTCCTCGGCGCCCTTGAATTTCTCGAAGGCCCAGCGGGAGAATTTCACGACGATATAATCGCCGGAGGGGGTGTATTTCTCCAGGGTCCCGTCGCGCCAGTAGGGGATCTCGTCGAGCGTGAGGCCGCCGGCGAGTTTGGCCGAAACGAGCGCGATGGGAAAGCCGGTGGCCTTGGAGGCGAGCGCCGAAGACCGAGAGGTGCGCGGGTTGATCTCGATGATGACGACGCGGCCCGTCTTGGGGTCGTGGGCGAACTGGATGTTGGTCCCGCCGATGACCCCGATCGCCTCGACGATCCGGTAGGAGTAATCCTGGAGTCTCTCCTGCAGCTTCGGGTCGATCGTCAGCATGGGGGCGACGCAGTAAGAGTCGCCGGTATGCACGCCCATGGCGTCCACGTTTTCGATGAAGCAGACGGTGATCATCTGGCTTTTAGCGTCGCGAACGACCTCCAGCTCCAGCTCCTCCCAGCCGAGCACCGATTCCTCGATGAGGATCTGGCCGACCATGCTGGCCGAAAGGCCGCGGCTGGCTATTACACGGAGCTCCTCGACGTTGTAGACGAAACCGCCGCCTGTGCCGCCCATGGTGTAGGCCGGCCGGATGACGACGGGATAGCCGATCTCGGCGGCGACCTTTTCCGCCTCCTCGACGCTGAATGCCGGTGCGCTCTTGGGCATGTCGATACCCAGCCGTTTCATGGTTTCCTTGAAGATGATCCGGTCCTCGCCCTTTTCGATGGCGTCGGCCTCGACGCCGATGATCCGGACGCCGTATTTGGCAAGGACGCCCGTCTTGGAAAGCTGCGAGGAGAGATTGAGGCCGGTTTGACCGCCCAGGTTCGGCAGCAGGGCGTCGGGCCGCTCCTTCTCGATGATCTCCGTCAGGGCCTGCACCGTCAAAGGCTCGATGTAGGTCGCATCCGCCATGCCGGGATCGGTCATGATGGTGGCCGGGTTGGAGTTGACCAGAACGATCTGGTAGCCGAGGCCTCGGAGGGCTTTGCAGGCCTGGGTGCCGGAATAGTCGAACTCGCAGGCCTGTCCGATGATGATGGGGCCGGAGCCGATGATCAGTACCTTCTTGATGTCGTCGCGTCGGGGCATAGATGCATCCTTTTCTAAGTGATTTTTTGAATGGGGGAGCCCCCGCGATTTGCGGCGGGGTATTCTGTAAAAGACTTCGGCAAACGCACCTTTTCGCCGATGGAGATCCATTGCTTATGCGGGGGGAGGATACGCAGGATTGCATCCCATGTCAATAAGTTTCTGTCTCTCATTTTTCTCTCATTTTTTCTGTCGAAAGATCTTTGATTGATCATCGCCTCTGTTTCTGATAAATTGCCGGATATTGAAATTCGGGAGCGTCTCCCGACGGTAGACAGGGACGAAATGCTGGCAGCCATCAACAATCAGAACCCCCAGATGCGGTTGATCCGCAGGGCGGCGGAGATCCTCAAGAGCGGGGGGATCGTGATCTACCCAACCGATACGGTTTACGGGATGGGGTGCGATCTGTTGAACAAACGGGGGATCGAGAGGATCTACGAGATCCAGCGCCGCAACCGGAAACAGCCACTCAGCTTCATCTGCGCCGACCTCAAGGACATCAGCCGCTACGCAAAGGTCTCCGACGACGCCTACAAGATCATGAAACGCCTCCTCCCGGGACCCTATACCTTTATCCTCGAGGCCTCCCGGTTCGTCCCCAAGATCATCCTCCCCAAGCGGCAGACCACCGGCATCCGGATCCCCGACAACCGGATCTGCCAGGCACTGGTCGCCGAGCTGGGATCGCCCGTGATCAGCACCAGCGTCAAGGACGGGACGGGCGAGCTTCTCAGCGACCCCCGGGTGATCGAGGAGCTCTTCGGCAAACGGGTGGACATAATCATCGACGGCGGCATCATCGCTGCGGCGCCGTCCAGCGTGATCAGCCTCCTCGGGGAAGGGGTCGAGGTCATCAGAGCAGGAAAAGGCGATGTATCCGCCTTTTTATAGACGCTTTTTGAAAGGATCTTTATGAAAAAACAGATGCTGATCAACGCCGTCCACCTCGAACAGAAACGCATGGCGATCGTGGAAGACGGCAAGCTGGTCGAATTCAACATCCAGATGGCCATGAGGGAGCCGATTACGGGCAACATCTACAAGGGGCTCGTGATGAAGGTGGAACGAGGCCTCCAGGCCGCCTTCGTGAACTACGGCGGCAAAAAGGACGGCTTTCTCCCCCTGCGCGACGTCAGCTCCCCCTACTTCACGGAGACCGACGGCAGCCGGGAAGGCGCGAAACAGACGCTCAAAGCCGGCCAGGAGGTCCTCGTTCAGATCCTCCGCGAGGTCAGCGAGCGCAAGGGCGCCCTCCTCACCGCCTACATCTCCCTTCCGGGAAGATACCTCGTCCTCCTTCCGAACAAGGAGAGCAGCGGCATCTCGCGGAAGATCGAGGACGAGGTGGACCGCAAACGTCTTAAGGAACTGGTCGAGCAGCTCAAAACGGAAGACGGGATCGGGTTCATCGTCCGGACGGCCGGAATGAACCGGACCAAGCAGGAGCTGGCCCGAGACTACCAGCACCTCTCCCGGCTCTGGAAGGAGATCCGGAAGCGGGCCTCCGAAACCGTGGCGCCCGCTCTTATCTACCAGGAGAGTGACTTCGGCGTCCGGTCGCTCCGGGATTACTTCACAACGGACATCGAGGAGATCCTCGTCGACGACATGGAGACCTTCCGCCAGGTAAGGGCCTACTGCAAGGCCGTCGCCCCCCGGAACGTGAAGATGATCAAGCTGGACAAAGAGAAAACCCCCCTCTTCGACAAGTACCAGTTAGAGGATCAGATCCGCGTGATATACCAGGACCGTGTGGAGCTGAAGTCCGGCGGTTACCTCATTATCAACCCCACCGAGGCGATGATCACCATCGACGTCAACTCGGGTCGGGGATCCCACAAGCGGAACGTCGAGGAGACCGCTTACAAAACGAATCTGGAGGCGGCCGAGGAGATCGCCCGACAGCTCCGTCTGCGCGACCTCGGGGGGCTCGTCGTCATCGATTTCATCGACATGATGGACAGCAAGCACAACGCGGAGGTGGAAAAGACATTCAAGAAGGCCCTCAGCCTGGACCGGTCCCGGATTCAGCTTTCCCACATCTCCAAGTTCGGCATCCTGGAGCTTTCGCGCCAGAAGAAACAGTCGACCATCCAGGAGATCAGCTACACGACCTGCCCCTTCTGTCGGGGACGGGGGGTGAGGCCATCCCTGGAGTACACGGCCCTGAACGCCTACCGAAAGATCGAGTCGCAGGCCGTCAAGGGGCTCTACTCTCTGATCAGGCTCAACCTCCCCTATGAGGTGGCCGACTACCTCCTGAACCAGAAAAGGGCGGAGATCAGCCGGCTGGAGAGCGCCTACGATATGTCGATCCACATCTCCGGGAAACCGGATATGGTGTGGGACGAATGGAAGATCGAAACGACGAAGCGCGAGGCGCCGCCTGCGCCCGAGCAAGCCAACCATGCCCGGAAGCCTGTGGAGATCTTGGAGGAAAAGGAAGCTGAAGAGGCGGAAGCGTCTGAACCTGAGGAAACCAAAGCAGCCATTGAACCCAAAGCGGCAGTGGAACCCAAGGCGGCCGAAGAGCCGAAAAAAAACGGGGCGGCGCCGGCCGAAAGCCAGGAGCCGGCCCGCGAACCGGCAAAGAAGAAATCCCACCGGCGGACCCGCCATCGCAGGAAGAAGCCGGGAGAAAAGCCCGCGGAGGGAGCTCCGGCCACGACGCCGGCGGCTGCGGAAACGAAATCATCGCCCGAGACGCCGCCGCGAGAACCGGTCCGGATAAAACCCGCGCCCGCAGCGAGCGAACCCGTCTCCCGAATAAACGGAAACTCTCTCCCGCCGGAACCCCCGAAAAATCAGGCAATGCCGGAGAATCAAGGGAAGGGAAGCGGGAATCGCGAGGACCCGCTGAACCGGCTGAGGAGGGTCTTCGAAAGCCTGGTCGACTGAGGATCCCCGCGGGCTACTTACTGCCGCCCAGTTCTGCGGAGCGCCGCGTCGCCGCCTCGACGGCTGAAATCAGCGTCTCCCGGAGACGCCCCTCTTCCAGGGCCTTGAGACCGGCGAGGGTCGTTCCCCCGGGGGAGGTGACCATCGCCCTCAGCTCCGCGGGGGGCTTCTTGCCCAGGAGGCAGAGCTTCGCCGCCCCGAAGAGGCTCTGTGCGGATAGCTTCAGGGCCACCTCGCGGCCGAGGCCCATCCGGATGCCGGCGTCGGTTAGGGCCTCGATGATGAGGAAGGCGTAACCGGGACCGCTCCCGCTCAGTCCGGTCACGGCATCCATGAGCGTCTCTTTCACCTCCACGGTGATCCCGACAGCGCCAAAGATGTGCCGGGCCAGCTCCAGATCAGCCTTCGTGGCAGAGACGCCGCAGCACAGGGCGGCCGCCCCCTCGCCGATCAGGGCGGGCATGTTCGGCATGACCCGGACGATCCGCACCCCCTCCCCGAGACGTTCCTCGATGAAGGCCGTGGCGATTCCGGCCGCGATGGAGATGACGAGCGCCGACGGCATAACGGCATCGGCGAGCTCATCGAGGACATCCGCCATGTTCTGCGGCTTGACGGCGAGAATAACCACATCGGCGTGGCGCACAGCCTCCCGGTTGTCGACCGTCACGGTGACGCCGTAGGCCTTCACAAGCTCTCCGAGCCGATCTTCATCCTTGTCCGCCACCGTCAGTGCCTCCGCCTTCACCAGGCCGCCGGATATCATCCCCCCCATGAGGGCGCCCCCCATCTTCCCGCCGCCGATCATCCCGATCCTCTTCTCCTTCAGCATGCTCTTTCTCCAATCATCTCAGGAACACCCATTTCAGGCATCCCTTAATAAACAGGCCGCGAAACAGCCCCCATCGCCATCCGCGATTCCTGCATACAATATCCTGAGGCTCCCCGCCTGCAAGGCAAGGCCAGAGGATTAGAGCTTCCGGTCACCCCGCTCATTCATTCTTTACCTCATACAGCGGTTTTTGTTCAATCTTTAATTGCACAATCGGGCCGGGTTGTGGTAGGCAGGAAATCCATTTGTAGAATAAGGAAGGAGACCGCCATGATCCATTTCCAGGAAATCGACGGGCGCAAGATCGCCTGCTGGGTAAACAACGGCAGCTTTCTGCCCGACCGCAAGACGCTTGTCTTCATCCACGGCGCGGGCTGGGATCACACAAGCTGGATACAGCAGTACACGTCCCTGAAAAATGCATTCAATATCGCGGCCATCGATCTGCCCGGCCACGGCCAGTCGGAAGGCCCTGGCGAGCAGGAGGTGCCCGCCTACGTGGAGTGGGTGAAAAAGATCCTGGAGGGGCTTGGAATCAAAAAACCCGTCCTGATCGGCAGTTCACTCGGCGCCGCCATCTGCCTCAGTTTTGTCATCCGTTACGGCGATGCGGCCGCTGCTGTAGTCCCGGTGGGTGGTGGCGTGAAGATGACCGTCAATCCGATGATTCTGGAGGGACTCAAACAGGATCCCGCCGCCGTCATCGGCATGGCCGTCAAGTTCTCCGTCGCAAAACAGAATCGGGAGAGATTCTCCAGCCTCATCACGGATAGCCTCTCCCGGGTGAATCCCGAGATCATCCATGGGGATTTTTCCGCCTGCAACCGGCTGGACATCACGGAGGCGATCGCGGGGATCAGTATCCCGGCGCTGGTCGTCTGCGGTGCGGAGGACAAGATGACGCCGCCTGCGCTCTCGCAGTTCATCCGGGACCACATCGCCGGGGCCAGGCTTGCCCTGATCGAGGGGGCGGGGCACTTCGTTATGCTGGAAAACCCGGAGGCCTTCAACACAACCCTGACGGATTTCGTGAATTCGTTGCCGTAGAACGAGAAAGAGGATTAGAAACCGATGTTTGTCCTGGGAAATTTCATCGCCGCCGCGGCCCATATCATCGATATCGCGCTTACCATATACATGTGGATCATCATCATCAGGGCGGTCCTCTCCTGGGTGAATCCCGACCCCTATAACCCGATCGTCCGCCTTCTCTACCAGGTCACAGAACCGGTCATGGCCCTCGTCCGGCGTTGGATCCCCCTCCGGGGAATGGGGATCGACTTTTCGCCCATGATCATCCTGCTGGCGATCGTCTTTCTCCAGAGCTTCCTGGTCAAGAGCCTGCTCCAGCTCTCCTATTACTTCCGGTGACGGGAATGAGAGGATCATGATACCCATCCGCGAAACCGCCGCCGGGGTCGTTTTCCGCATCCGGGTCGTCCCGCGTGCGTCGCGGTGCGAGGTGGCGGGCATCCAGGATGACGCCCTGAAGCTCCGGATCACGGCGCCCCCCGTGGAGGGGAAGGCCAACGAGGAGTGCATCCGTCTGCTGGCGGAACTCCTCGGCGTGAAAAAGACGCAGGTAACGATTGTCGCCGGCCATGCATCCAGGACCAAGACAGTCAGCGTCGAGGGACGTAAGGCAAGAGAGATCGCCGCAATCGTCCCGGCAACATGACCGGGAGCGCACACCGCAAGTCCCGCCCTTTGGTCGGTGCGCTCCACATCTGAATCGGAGGACCGTTGAGTACGTTGAAAATCACGCTTCAAGAGGTCGCCTGTCATGGATGACGCGCCGCATTCGGAAAGCTCGCGCGTCGTCCGGGCAGCAGGGATCGTGGGCATCGCCACGATGCTCTCCCGCATCTTTGGCTTTCTGCGGGACATGGTCGTCGCGGGCTTCTTCGGCGCCGGTCTCACCACGGACGCCTTCTTCGTCGCCTTCCGGATCCCCAACCTCCTCCGGCGGCTCCTGGCCGAGGGATCCCTGACCGTCTCTTTCGTCCCCGTCTTTACCGAATACCTGAGGAATAAAACCCGCGAGGAAGCGCTCGAGCTGGCCAATATCACCTTTACGGCCCTGTCGATCATCCTCGCCGTCGTTTCCCTGTCAGGGGTCCTTTTCTCCCCGCTCATCGTGACGATCATGGCGCCCGGCTTCGTCAAAACGCCTGTCCAGTACGAACTTGCCGTCTTCCTCACCCGGCTGATGTTCCCCTATATCTTCCTCATCTCGCTCGTCGCCCTCTGCATGGGGATCCTCAATTCGCTCAGGCATTTCGCCGCCCCGGCGCTCTCGCCCGTCGCCCTGAACCTTGCGATGATCCTGGCCGCGCTGACCCTGCGGGGCTTTTTCCGGGAACCGATCGTCGCGCTGGCCGTCGGGGTCATGGCCGGCGGGATACTCCAGTTAGCCATGCAGTGGCCTTTCCTGGTCAAAATGGGGGTCCGCCTGAAGCCGGACTTCCACTTCCGGCACCCGGGGGTAAGACGGATCGGCATGCTGATGCTGCCGGCGGCCTTCGGAGCGGCGATCTACCAGATCAACGTCTTCGTTGGGACGATCCTTGCTTCGCTGCTGCCGACGGGCAGTGTCTCGTACCTCTACTACGCCGACCGGATCGTCGAACTCCCCCTCGGCGTCTTCGCCATCGCCGTGGGTACGGCAACGCTCCCCAGCTTTTCGGAACAGGTCGCCTTGGGAAAGATGGAGGAGCTGAAGCGGACGATCGCCTTCTCGCTCCGGCTGATCCTCTTCATCGCCATCCCGGCGACGGTCGCCCTGATCGCCTTGCGGGTGCCGATCATCTCCGTCCTCTTCCAGCGGGGCGCTTTCGATGCGCAGGCCGCGCTGCTCACGGCGCAGGCCCTTCTCTTCTACTCCCTCGGCCTCTGGGCTTTCTCCGTCATCCGGATCATCGTTGCGGCCTTCTTCTCCCTCCAGGACACCAAGTCCCCCATGAAGGCCGCGATCGTCGCCCTCGTCGTCAATATCTCCTTCAGCGTCGCCCTGATGTTCCCGTTGAAGCACGGGGGGATCGCGCTCGCCACCTCCATCGCCTCGGTCGTGAACGTGGGAATGCTCTGGGTCATCCTGAAACGGCGGATCGGAACGATGCTGGACGGAGAGTTCTACCGCTCCGTCGGCAAGACCGTTCTGGCGTCGCTCGCCATGTGGGGGGTGATCCTGCTCATCGGCCTGATCTACCCCTGGCAGATGTCCGGGACCTCCAGCACGAGGCTGATTCATCTCCTTCTCTGCATGGCCGGAGGCGGCGCCGCATTCTTCGCGGCCGCCTTCCTCCTCGGAAGCTCGGAGATCCTGATCACGCTGGAGTCTCTCAGCCGGCGGATCGCCGGGCGGGAAAGGGTGTAGCGTCATCTTCATACACTCGGCGCCCCCCACGAAAACCTTGACAACTCCGCAAAAAGGTATATATAAATTAAGCTATTCTTCAGAAACAATTGTAATCATTAAACAAAGGAGGCACGGTATGAAACATTTCAAGTATTCAGTATCATTTCTGATGGTTATTGCGCTGGCCCTGGTCTTCATCGGCTGTGCAAAACCCCCTGAGGCAGAGCAGAAGGCCGCCAAGGCCGCCATGGACGCTGCGGTGTCCGCCGGCGCTGACAAATACGCAGCCGCCGATCTGGATGCCGCCAAGAAGGTCTGGGACACCGCTGAAGCCCAGGTGAAGGACAAGAAGTATAAGGAAGCCAAGCAGGGCTATGTGGATGCCAAGGCCGCTTTCGAGAAAGCCGCCGGCGCCGTGGCGGCAGGCAAGAAAGCCGTCGCAGACGAGGCGAATGCCGCCATAGCTGCTCTGGAAGAAGGCTGGAAGGGTATCGAAGCCGCCGCCAAGAAGGTCGAAAAGAAGATGAAGGATCAGAAGGGCGCCTGGGAAGCGGATGCCAAGGCCTTTGTGGAAGATCTGAAGACCGGCAAGGAGATGATCGCCGCTGACCCGCTCGGCGCCAAGGCGAAAGTCGCTGAACTGAAGGCCGTCATCGAGAAATGGGACGCCACTTTCAAGGAAAAGCTGGCAGCCCCCGCCCAACCCGAAGCCAAGGAGGAGAAGAAAGGGAAGAAGTAATGTTTCTCATTTCTCAGTCTTAATAAGAAAAAGAGCGTTCCGTCAGCAATGACGGGGCGCTCATTTATACTATCATCCCCCGCTGTCCGCTTCGACCTGCATGCCGGTGCCTTAATTATCTTGACACGCAAGCGCCATTTTCATACACTCGACCCTCCTCAAAACAGGTTCTTATCAAAACAACAAAACAGATCATGACAAAAAGACAATGCCAAACTCCAATGCGGAGTTGGCCGGAAGGGAACGGAACATGATATTTACCGGATCAAAGCTCACACATGGATATGCCAACAAAATGATCACCATAGACCTGGGAAGCCGTGCTATTGCGACCCCGGAACTGGCGCCGCAGCTCCGGGATTACTTCCTCGGCGGTCGCGCCCTGGGATTGTATCTTCTGCACAAGCGCATCACCCCAAAGACCTCCCCCTGCGATCCGGAAAATCCTTTGATCTTTTCACCCGGCCCGCTGGCCGGCATTCCCCAGTTCCCCGGAACGAGCAAATGCATGGCTGTCTCCCTCTCGCCGCTGACCGGGATTCCGGGGATCTCGAATTTCGGGGGGCATTTCGGCGCCTATCTCAAGTACGCCGGTTTCGACGCCCTGGAAATCACGGGAAAATCCTCGACGGATATCCTGATCGTCATAGACGGCTTCCGCAAGGAGATATCGATAACGGAAGCGCCGGTCATCGACGAAGTCTTCGACATGGAAAAGGCCATCGCCGAGAGGTTCATCCAGGAGGGCCATGACCGGAAAGACATTGTCTTCCTGACGAACGGCATCGGCGCCGCCCATACCACCTACGGCTGCATCAACAGCCACTATTTCGATCCCACCAAGCACGTGGACGGGACCAAGGGGTTCTTCCGGACGAAGCAGGCCGGACGGACGGGGCTCGGCACCGTGATGAAAGACAAGAAAATCCGGGCCATCGTCGTCCTGGCGGAATTTCCGCGGGGCGAAAACCCCTACGGCGCCGCCGACTGGGGCAAGGTGAAGCAGGCGGGAGCAAAGCTCGGCGGGGTCGTCCGGGAGATCGATCCGCAGTCGCTCAAGATGTACCGCAAGGGCAGCGCGGGGCTCATCGCCTTCATGAACAAGCAGGAATACCAATCCCTGCCCGTGAACAACTACCAGTTGGGCTCCGACCCGCGGGCGGAGCGGATTACGGGGAAATTCTATGCCGAGCACCTGTTCGACCACCGGGGCATGGACGGGTGTTTCCCCGGCTGCAACCTGCGCTGCACCAAGGGCGGCTGGGTGACCCTGACTTTCGGGAAACACAAGGGCCGCAGGGTGTGGGTGGACGGCCCCGAGTATGAAACCGCCGCCGGCTTTGGTTCCAACATAGGCATGTGGAACGCCGAATTTATCATGGAGGCGAACTGGCATTGCGACAACTATGGGATCGATACGATCACCACAGCCGTCACGATCGCCTTTCTCATGGAATGTTTCCAGCGGGGATATCTGACGAAAGAAGATACGGAAGGGCTCACGCTGACCTGGGGGGATGAAGAGGCGGTCCTCAACTTCATCCGCCAGATCGCCATCGGGGAGACGGAATTTGCCCGGGTCGCGGGCCGGGGGATGCTGCCCCTGGTCGACTGGATTGCCGCCCGCTATGCCCGGAGGACCGGCCAGGCCGGTCCCCCTCCCAGGCCGGAACTCATGCAATTCGCCATGCAGACCAAGGGGCTCCCCTTCTCCCTCTACCGGACCCACCGTTCCCTCTCCATGCAGGGCTCCTACGCCGCCGCCAGCGACATCGGGGCGCACCACGCCGCAGCCTGGCTGATCAAGGCGGACCTCCTGGGCGCCTTCCCCACGCTCCAGGATAAGGCCCGGGCGCTCATCACTTATCCGCGGGTCCGCCTGGGGAATGACAATCTCGGTCTGTGCAAGCTTCCCTGGGTCGATGTCTTCAATCCCGAGTCGGAGAAGGTGAAGGATACAGACAAGTTCATCAATCCCGCCTCGCAGGAGCTCTATGCGGATTTCTACAACGGGATGCTGGGGACGGACCTGACCTGGGAGCAGATCTTCGCGCAGACGGATCGGGACATCAATCTGCAACGGGTCATGAACGTCATGGTCTATGGGGCGGAAACAGGCAAGAACGATTGGATCCCCGAGCGCGCGATCGGACCTCTCGACGACGAGCTCTACGATGCCGAAAAGGAATATAACGACGGGGAAATCAGCCGTATCATGAAGAAATCCCCCGAAGAGATCCAGGCGATGCCCACCGGGGAAAAACGGGAGCTCCTGATGAAACACCGCAAGGAAGAGCTGCGCGAACTGATCCAGGCCTACTATCTGGAGCGGGGCTGGACCCCTTCCGGCATACCGACCCCCGCCACCCTGAAGCAGATCGGTCTGTGGGATTTCCTGACTGAGGAAGCCAGGACAAGAATCGGGGCGCTGGCGGGCTGAGGGGAGGCAATGAAAAAAGTATCACAATTCATATGGAAATCATGATAGCAAACCCAATAAATGAAAGGCAGTTGACAGAGCACCGTCCCGAATAACCATGCTGGAGGGAAATGTGGACTCGCTGACAAATACCCCGTTTCTTAAAAAGATCGGGGTTTTTTATTAGGATGACGATGCCATGGAGGGCTTTTATACCGATCCGCATAATACGACATGATAAAAACAATGTTCATGCGTAACTATTAGATATATTGATGTTTATGACCTATATATTGTAATTTCTGTCGGCGTCTTATACGGCAAATATTGCGGTGTTTGGGGTTTTATACCGATCCATATAAGCAATGTTATGCCTGAAGAAAGCCCTTGCAAATACTAAATATTGTACGTTATAATGTACAAAATTTAGAAACAATGCGAGGTGTAAAATGCAAAGATTAAAAATTGATCAAGATATCAAACCATTATCCGAGGTAAGGATAGGTATCGCAAACTTCATCAAGCAAGTTCATGACACAAAAAGACCTGTGATTATTACGCAGCATGGAAAAAGTGTTGCCGTTTTATTGGATGCTTATGAATATGAAGCAATTCAGGAGAAACTTGAGCTTTTGACAGATATTCAGGCATCCCTTAATCAACTCGAAAATGGACAAGGAATTGCTCATGAAGATGCAAAAGAAAAAGTTTTGAAGAGCGTCCAAAAATGAAAATTATT
>JAHJQP010000170.1 GCA_018819165.1 Pseudomonadota bacterium | reverse complement strand
GCGGGCAGCCCGGCGGATCTGGGCCAAGGTCATGCGCGACCGCTTCCACGCGAAAAACCCCCGTTCCTGGTGGATGCGCTTCCACACCCAGACGGCGGGCTGCTCCCTAACGGCTCAGCAGCCCTACAACAATGTCGTCCGGACGGCCGTCGAGGCCCTGGCCGCGGTCCTGGGCGGCACCCAGTCGCTCCATACCAACTCCCTCGACGAGGTCCTCTCCCTCCCCTCCGACCATGCGGTCGAGATCGCGCTTCGGACGCAGCAGATCATCGCCGAGGAGACCGGCGCGGCCAACACGATCGATCCCCTGGCAGGCTCCTATTTCGTGGAGGCCCTGACCAACGAGATGGAGGCGAAGGCCTGGGAGTACATCGAAAAGATCGATGCGATGGGGGGGATGGTCGCCGCCATCGAAAAGGGATTCCCCCAGATGGAGATCGCCGATGCGGCCTATCGCTTCCAGCGGCAGATCGACGCGGGGGAGAAGATCATGGTCGGCGTCAACAAATACGCCAGCGCCGGAAAGCAGGAGATCCCCGTCCTCGACATCGACGAGCAGGTCGAGGAGGAGCAGATCGCCCGCCTGAGGGCCGTGAAGCGGAGGCGCGATTCCCGCGCCGTCCGCCGGGACCTCAACGACCTGAAAAATGCATGCAGAACGGGAAAGAACGTCATGCCCTTCTGCATCGCGGCGGTTAAAGACCTGGCCAGCGTCCAGGAGATCTGCGACGTCTACAGGGAGGTCTTCGGCGAATACCGCGACCCGGGGCTCTATTAAAGAGGAAACGCAAGGAAATTAGGGACAGATTTGAAATCTGTCCCTAATTTCGAGAATTTTTGCTGAGGGAACGAGATGGCGGAAAGGAAGATTCGGATCATGGTGGCCAAACCGGGCCTCGACGGACATGATCGGGGCGCCCGGGTCCTGGCCCGCTGTTTCCGCGACGCGGGCTTCGAGGTGATCTACACTGGCTGCCATCAGAGCCCGGAGCAGATCGCAGCAGCGGCGATTCAGGAGGATGTGGACCTGGTGGGCCTGAGCTGCCTTTCCGGCGCCCACCGCACCCTCTTCCCCCGCGTTGTCGAACTCCTGAAGGAACAGGGGGCAGGCGACATCGCCGTCATCGGCGGCGGGATCATCCCCGATCAGGATTTTCCGCTGCTCTACGACGCCGGCATCATGGCGATCTTCACCCCCGGCGCTACACTGGATTCCATTGTCGACTGGGTCCGGACGAACGTCAAACCGAGGAGATGATGAAATATGGAAATATGGGGACACCATACTAATTTCCATCGGAAATTAGTATGGTGTCCCCATATTTCCGCAATGACAGGAAGGACAAGATTCAATAAAGGTCTCCTATGGCAGAGGAATCCGAAGAGATGGACAAGCTGCGCAAGATCCGGGAAGGGGACGTGAGAACCGCCTCCCGTCTGATCCGGAACCTGGAGGACGACCTCCCCGAGGCGAAGTCCGCCATCAAACGGATCTTCGCCCTCACCGGCCGCGCCCACGTCATCGGGATCACCGGCTCCCCCGGCGCGGGGAAGAGCACCCTCGTCGACGCCCTGATCTCCTCCTTCCGGAAAAAGGAGAAGACCGTCGGCGTCCTGGCCGTCGATCCGACCTCCCCTTTCACGGGCGGCGCCATCTTAGGCGACCGGATCCGGATGCAGCGCCACGCCGAAGACCCCGGCGTCTTCGTCCGCAGCCTCGCCACCCGCGGCGCCCTTGGCGGCCTCTCCAAGGCCGTCGGCGACGCCGTCCACGTTCTGGACGTCATGGGGAAAGAGATCATCATGGTGGAGACCGTGGGGACCGGCCAGCAGGAGGTGGAAATCATCAACCACTCCCACACGGTCGTCGTCGTCCTTGTCCCGGGAATGGGAGACGAGATACAGGCGATCAAGGCCGGGATCATGGAGATCGCCGACATCTTCGTGATCAACAAGGCGGACCGCGACGGCGCGACCCAGCTTTACAGCGAACTGACCGCCATGCTGAACATGGTACCGGAATTCACCGGCGGGTGGCGCCCCCCGATCATCCGGATCGGGAACGTCTTCGACAGCGGCCCCTTCGGGGAGAGCATGGAGGAACTGGCCGCCGCGATCGCCGAACACTACCGGCGCCTCGTGGAGAAGGACCTCCTGGGCGACCGGATACGGCGCAAGACGCTGGTGGAGATCAACGAGGCCCTCCGCGATGCGATCTTAGAGCCGATCCTGAAGGACCTGACGGAAAGCGGGGAAATGGACCGGATCGCCGGGCGCCTCCTTCGGAAGGAGTCGGACCCCTACACGATCGCCGAAGAGGTCGCCCGCCGCTGTCTGAAATAAGAAAAGGGGGAAAAGGGGGGACAGCTCCCGATTATTTTCATGCCTCGTCACCCCTCACTTCTTAAAAGGAGGATAAGATGGAACCAACCACGGATGCAAGGCAAGCCGTCCTGGAAAAATACCGGAAGGGAATCCTCCAGGTCTATACGGGAAACGGGAAGGGAAAGACGACCGCCGCTTTCGGTCAGGCCCTGCGCGCAATCGGCCAGGGCTATAAGGTCTGCGTCATCCAATTCATGAAGGGGCGGAAATACGGGGAGTTCCTGGCCGCGGAGAAGTACCTCCCGGATTTGACCGTCCACCTCTCCGGCCTCGACAGCTTCGTCATGCGGGACAACCCGTCGCCGCTCGACATCGAACTCGCCCGCCAGGGGCTCGACCTCGCCTGCCAGGCGATCAGCTCCGGCGACTACGACATGATCATCCTGGACGAGCTCAACGTCGCGGCCGACTTCAAGCTGATCCCTCTTGCCGACGTCATCGACCTCATCAAGGGCAAACCTGCCACCCTCGACCTCATCCTCACCGGCCGCTACGCCCCGCCCGAGATCATCGAACTCGCCGATACGGTGAGCGAGATTTGCGAGATCAGGCACCACTACAACGCCGGCGTCAAGGAACGCGCCGGGATCGAATACTAACTCGATTTCCCAACTACTCTACCCAAAGCGGATGTCGCAAGTCGAGTCATGAGCTTGTCGTAAGTTGTGTCGCAAGATTGTCGCAAGTTCAGCCCGTCCCCTTCATCCGGTAAACGAGCTTGTTGGTCGCCCCCTCCGAAATCAACAACCCCATGTCCACCATTGACTTGAGGTCCCGCTGCAGGGACCGACGGTTGACCTCGGGACAGAGACGCTCGAAGTTCTGGATGGTCAGACTGCCGTGTTCCAGGATGTGTCCGAGGGCCTTGGCCTGGCGTTCCGAAAGGCCGTGTTCCTTGATGAGCACATCCCGTCGGATGGCCAGCTCCCCGCGCTCTCTGACTTCGGCAAGCTGGGTGGTGAGTCCCTCGACGAAGAACTCCAGCCATCCGGTCATGTCCATTCCGCTCTCGCGGACGCTCTGGATGGCCCGGTAGAAGGAGGGCCGGTTCCGGTCGTAGTACTCGCTGATCGTGAACAGCCGCTTGAAGTTGTATCCTGCCCGGTAGAGGCACAGGGTGGAGAGCAGCCGGGACGTCCGGCCGTTGCCGTCCAGGAACGGGTGGACATGCACGAACTGGAACTGGGAGATACCGCTCATCAGTACCGGATGGACCTCCTGTTCCCGGTTGAGCCAGTCCACCAGCTCCGCCATCATGATCGGGACATCGTGCGCCGGAGGCGGCGTGTAGCCCGTCTCGCCGGTGATGGAGTTGACCACGTAATTCTGGATTTTCCGGTACTCGCCCGGAGCCGCGGCTCCGCCCCGGACACTTTCCACCAGCCGCTTGTGGATTTCCCGGACCAGCCCCTCCGTGATCGGCCCGCCGGTTT
>JAHJQP010000169.1 GCA_018819165.1 Pseudomonadota bacterium | reverse complement strand
GGCGCTGCTCTTTTTCTCCGTAAATGCCCTGAAGGCCGGCGAGACCTTCCCGAAACCGACCGGCGCGGTGAACGACTTCGCCGGGGTGATCCCCGCACAGTACAAAGGCCAGATGGAAAATCTCGCCCGCGAGCTCCTTGCGAAGACCGGCACGGCTATCGTGGTGGCCACGGTGGAAACAATCGGCGACAACGATCCGGCCGATTACGCGAACCGCCTCTACCAGGCTTGGGGAATCGGGAAGAAGGGGGAAGACAAGGGGGTCCTGATCTTCCTCGCCCTGAAGGAGCGACAGGTGCGGATCGAAACGGGCTACGGCGTGGAGGGGATCATCCCCGACGGCCTCGCCGGCGAGATCCTCGACCGGCATGCCCTCCCCTACTTCAGGGAAGGCGACTACGGGCGCGGTTTTACCGAGGCGATGGCGGCTGTCTCCTCCATTGTGGCAAAGAACGCCGGGGTGACCCTCACGGGGGTTTCCCTGCCGGCAATGAGGCAGGTCAGAGTCGAAAAGAAGCCGGGAATTTTTCAATTGCTGCTCCTGCTCGCGGCCGCGTTGTTCCTCCTCGGCACCCGCCGGGGCAGGGCGATGCTTCCCTGGCTCCTCCTGCTGATGATGAGCGGCGGCGGCCGGCGTGGCGGCGGCTTCGGGAGCTTCGGCGGCGGCTTCGGAGGCTTCGGCGGCGGCATGAGCGGCGGTGGCGGTGCAGGCCGCGGATTCTGAATGAGGAGAAATCATGGCGAAAATACCCAAGACGCCGGAAGAGATCTTCCCTGAGATCACTGCGGATTTCCAGAAGATCTTCGGGGAGGACCTGGTTTCCATCATCCTTTACGGCAGCGGCGCCGGGGGGGATTACGTCCCCGGGAAATCGGACCTCAATTTCCTGATCACGCTCACCGACCGGGGCATCGAGGGACTCGACCGCGTCCTGGAGACAGTCGGAAGGTGGCGGAAACGCAATGTTGCGATCCCCCTCTTCATGACCCGGGCATATCTCACCGGGTCGCTGGATGCCTATCCCGTCGAGTTCCTGAACATGAAGCGGCACTACAAAGTCGTCTCCGGCGAGGATGTCCTCGCACCGCTCGCCTTCGCCCCCCAGAACATCCGGCTCCAGCTCGAACGGGAGCTTCGGGGCAAGCTTCTCCACCTCCGGAGCGGTTACCTCGCCACGGGGGGAAGTCCGCGGAAGATCCGCGAGCTGATCCGGGTGTCGCTCACCGCCTTCGTTTCACTCTTCAGCGCCCTCCTCTACCTGAAAAGTGTTGAAATTCCGAAGGGAAAGCGCGACGTCATCACGGCGGCGGGCATGGCCTTCGGCTTCGATACCGCCGTTTTCCTGAAATGCGAGGAGATCCGCAGAAAGGCGGACCGCTTTTCCTCGGCCGAGGTGCAGGCGATCTTCCGGGATTACATGAAGAAGGCAGGCCACCTCTGCAGGATGATCGATAAGATGGAAGTGTGAAGAAATAGGGGCGCTGTTTCCCCTATTAATTAATTTATCAGGAGGCACTCAATGACCAGCGGAAAAAGAAATTTGATCATCGCCGTCATCATCATTCTGGTGGTGGCTGGTTCTCTTTACTCCTTTTTCAAGGGGACCTACAACCAGTTCGTCACCCTGGACGAGGCGGTCAAATCGTCCTGGGCGCAGGTGGAGAACCAGCTCCAGCGGCGCTACGACCTCATCCCGAACCTCGTGGAGACGGTCAAGGGATACGCAAAGCAGGAAAAGGACGTCTTCGTGGAGGTGACCAACGCCCGCGCACGGGTGGGAGGTGCCACGACGGTCCCCGACAAGATCAGCGCCAACAATGAGCTCTCCGGCGCCCTCAGCCGACTGCTCGTCGTCGTGGAGAGGTACCCGGACCTAAAGTCCAACCAGAACTTCCTCCGTCTCCAGGATGAGCTCGCCGGGACGGAGAACCGGATCTCCGTGGAGAGGAGGCGCTACAACGAGGCCGTCCAGACATACAACGTGGCCATCCGTAGCTTCCCGGCCAATCTTCTGGCCGGGCTTTACGGCTTCGGGAAGGCCGCCTTCTTCGAGGCCCCGGCAGCCGCCAGGGGAGCCCCGCAGGTCAAGTTCTGAGGGGTGCGGCAGTATCTATTGGCATTGGCCGCGCCGCATGTGTAGAAATCCGGACGTCGCCGGTTTTCTGAATTTCTAAACAGTTACCGGAAACGGTAGCAAGAACAAAAAGGAGTAATATCTATGACTAAGTATGTGTATACCTTTGGCGGCGGCGCC
>JAHJQP010000004.1 GCA_018819165.1 Pseudomonadota bacterium | reverse complement strand
GTTCAAATTCACTTTTCCTATTGCCAGATCAAAATCACATGTTATACTGACACATCTTTTCATCACGGTCTCTCCTTCAAGGTTTTTGTTTCTCAAAACGTACCCTAAAGAGAGACCGTGATTTTTTCAATTTACTTTTTGCCCCACCTTTTGAACGTTACTAAAAAATTACCACTCCTGAGGTTAATTCCAGAGTGCCCGCGAAGAATTTTCATATTGAAAAGAAATTCGGTTCCATAATAGGGTCGCCGCAATTAAAAGTCAACAGGAGGATCATTGTGGAAAACCGTTGTCATACTTCCTTCTTGCCACATTTATGGTCACCGCTGCCGGTTGCCAGAAGAAGGAAGAACCTGCTAAAATGGCTTGACCCTTAACACCTGACCAGATCGATTCTTTCCCTACTCTCTCCCGCACAAACTGCCGGTATTCTTTTTCCGCTTTCACCCTTTCCCCGCCGAATTGTCCCAATACCAAGTCCGTGGTAAGGCAGGAATGTGGTGGTTCCCATCCGGCTGTCGCCCGGTAGCTCGACCAAATCCAATCCTCCACTCGCGCGACCACCCCAGCGCGGACAGGGTTTAAAACGACGTATCGGCAGACTTCAAGAAGATGTTCGTCTTTCTGAAGGTGCTGCTTTTGTGTCAAGATAATTCGCCGCCATTATTTCCTTGACAAGACTCAACTTGTATATAAATATTTTCCGTTTCCCGGATGTACGGCAGCCAATGCTGCTGAGCTTTAAGGAGCTTTAGGAGTATTATTTATCATAAGGGGGTTTTAGTGGCGGAGGACCTAAAGAGGGAGAAAACGCGGGCCGATTTTGTAGATAAGATATGGGGGGTTTTTACCTCCCTCAAACTGGTTATTACTCTTTTGCTCGTTCTGTCTGTGCTATCCGTGATCGGCACCGTCATCGAACAGAACAAGCCTCTCCAGGAATATTACCGCTTCTTCAGACCGGAAACGGTTGATCTGTTCGGCAGACTGGGTTTGCTGGACATGTATCACAGCTGGTGGTTCACTGCCTGCCTTGCCTTGCTGGCTTTGAACATCATCGCCTGTACGATGGAGCGTTATCCCTTCATTATGAGGGGGATGAAGAAACAGGGCGCCGTTCTTGATGAAAAACTTGAGGCGGGATTGACAAATCTGGCTAAGATAAAATACAGCCTTCCCGCCGAAACGGTGGAGAGCCGGGTAACGGCCATAGCGGGGAAGAACTTCCCCGCCCGTCCCGTGGTGACGGAGGCGGAAAATGCGAGACATTTCTTTTATGAAAAGGGGAAATACACCCGGCTTGCCTTTTTTTTAACGCATCTGAGCGTTCTGGTAATTTTCATTGGCGCCATAGCCGGGTCCCTGTTCGGGTTCAAGGGGTATGTGAATATAAATGAAGGGGAGCTGATCTCCTCTGTCCAAGCCCGACAAGGCGAAAACAAGGGGTTGAATTTCAGTGTGAAGTGCAATTCCTTTAATGTCGATTTTTACCCAAACGGCGCCCCGAAAGATTACCGGAGCGATCTTTCCGTCATCAGGGACGGGAAAGAAGTGATCAGGAAAACAATCCGCGTTAACGATCCCTTGAGTTACGAGGGGATTACCTTCTACCAGTCGAGTTACGGGATGCTTCCCGACACCGTGACCTTCGAGATCAGGGGCAAGGATGACGTCCCCCTGGGCAATGTGTCCGCCCCCTTTGGGAAGCGGGTGGATATCCCCGGCGGTGATACCAGGATCGAGGTTGCCGATTATCGGGAACGCTTTAATCTCTCCGATGGTTCTGAAGCGGGTCCGGTAGTCGGGGTCAATCTCTACAGCCAGGGCGCACCGCCCAGCGGGATATGGATTTCGGAGACACGGCCCGAAATGAACCGCTATGGGGCTTATTCCTTCGAGGTAAAAGGCGTCAAGTTAAGAAAATATACGGGATTGCAGGTCAACAAGGATCCCGGCGTCTGGGTGGTATGGACTGGCTGCATTATGCTGGTGGCAGGCATCATGATGGCCTTTTTTATGTCGCACAAAAAGTTTTGGATCAGGATAGGAAAAGATAAGAAGGGCCGGGTGGAGGTGACCGCCGGCGGAATGGCAAATAAAAATAAACACGCCTTTGCCTCTGAAGTGGATCGCATGGTTGGCAGTTTCAAGGAGGTTTCTTCATGACCAATTCACTGCTTTTCGGGATATCCATATTCGTCTATTTTTTTTCCATGGTGCTGTATGTCTCCTATCTCGCCTTCAGGTCTGAAACCCTGGGGAAGGTCGCCACGTTTACGCTGCTGGCGGGGGTCATTATAGAGACCGCTGCGATATCCTTAAGATGGTACGAATCCTACCAGATGGGGATCGGCAGGGCGCCGCTGACAAATCTTTACGAATCCCTTGTTTTTTTCGCCTGGACGATCGCGATCGTTTATCTGCTTATGGAAAGGAAATTCGGAATCAAGACGACGGGGGCCTTTGTGACCCCTTTCCCGTTTATCATCATGGCCTACGCCTCGATGAACCCCAACGAGATCCAGCCCCTGGTTCCCGCCCTGCAGAGCAACTGGCTGATCTCCCACGTCGTCACCTGCTTCGTGGGATATGCGGCATTTGCCGTGTCGTTCGGCGTCAGTTTCCTCTATTTGTTCAAGGTGAAGGCCGAGAACAGGCCGGCAAAAAATCCGGGCGGCTTGTTGAACTATCTGCCGGCGTCGGACCTGCTGGACGAGGTGGGTTACAAGACCATCGCCATCGGCTTCCCTCTGTTGACGATCGGCATCATCACCGGCGCATTCTGGGCGAATGTGGCCTGGGGAACGTACTGGAGTTGGGACCCCAAGGAGACCTGGTCGCTGATCGTCTGGCTGATCTATGCCGCCTACCTGCATGCCAGGATCACGAAGGGATGGCGGGGGAAGAAGGCGGCGGCGCTCTCGATCGTCGGCTTCAGCGCGACGATCTTCTGTTACCTCGGCGTCAACCTGCTGCTCTCCGGCCTCCACAGCTACGGCGGGTAAAAGGTATATCTACGTCGACCGAATCTCCTGCCTCATGAAGACCGCATAGCAGATCCCGAAGCAGACGAAGGTGATCGCGATGAGCGATATCATAAAAGGCGCCACGATCACCACGCTCTGCCCGAGGGGGAGCGGGTTCTGGAAGCGGGAAAGCGAGAACCTCTCCAGCGGGCCCATCAGGACGAAGGCGCGGGTCGTCTTCCTCATCGGATCGAGGATCGTCGAGGTCGCATCCCCGTAGAGCGTCATCGGGGAGAAGAGCGAGGCGACCCGCTGGATCTCCGCGTTTTTCAGGAAGGCGTCGGTCGCCTCCGCCATGTCGGCCGTCTGGTTAATGGGGGCGACCGCATCCGCCAGGAAGCTGCCGCCGAGACCGATAAAGAAAGAAAGGCAGATCCAAACGGCGAGCGACGCCAGGGCCGAGGTCGCTGTGCTCCGGAACACCACCGAGAAGAGGATCGCCGCCCCCAGCCAGAACGAGATGTATATGATGCTCAGGACGAGGTAGATCAGAAGCCGCCAGATTTCCTCCGCTCCGGGAACCACGCCGATCAGGCGGATGCCGAGACCCGAGATGATCAGGACGAGCGAAGCCATGACGATCGCGATCATCGTCACGCCGGCCAGGAACTTGGCGTTGATGATCGCATCCCGGTAGATCGGCTGGGAGACCAGCTTGCTCAGCGTCCTTCCGCTCCGCTCCCGGTTGATCGCGTCGAAACCGAGGATGATCCCGATCAGAGGTCCCAGCAGGCCGATGAACTGGACGAAGGAGAAGAGCTTCCCCGTCGAAGTGAACAGCATCAGGAAGACGAAGGTCGGTTTGGCGACACCCCTGAGCTCCTCCTGCATGGACATGCCGACCATCGAGGCGATGATCACCCCGATCATGACGATCAGCGCCGCGATGAGGAGGAACCGCATGCTGCTGAAGTGGTCCTCCATCTCCTTCCGGTATATGGTCAGGATCCCGTGCAACGTCACGCCTCCTTGAAATATTTCATGTAGATCTCTTCGAGGGTGTAGGCCTCGCCCTCTTCGAGCCCCAGCCCCCGTTGCGCCAGCTCAGCGAGGGGGCCGGCGGCAACGAGTTTCCCCTTGATCATGATCCCGATCCGGTCGCTGATCTGCTGGACCTGATCGAGGAGATGCGAGGAGAAGAAGATCGTCATCTGCCGCTCCCGGCTGAGGGCCTGGATTAGGTCCAGCATCCGGTTCGTCCCGTCGGGGTCGAGGCCGATCGTCGGCTCGTCCAGGAAGACCACTTTCGGCTCCTTGATGAGGACCTCGGCGATCCCGAGGCGCTGCCGCATCCCCTTGGAATAGGACCCCACCTTCTTTGTCGCCTCCCCGGCGAGATCCACCTCTTCCAGGAGCCGGTCGATCCGCGCGGTGGAGATCCGGTCGGGAATGTCGTTGAGGCGCGCAATGTACCGGAGGTTCTGCCGCGCATCCATGTCCTCGTAGAAACCGACGTGCTCCGGCAGGTAGCCGATGATCTCCTTGACCTTGAGGGGGTCGCGGGCCGGGTCGAAACCACAGACCCGAACCGTTCCGGAGGTCGGCTCGGTAAGGCCCAGAAGCATCAGCATCGTCGTCGTCTTGCCCGCCCCGTTCGGCCCCAGGAATCCGAAAACCTCCCCCTGCGCCACCGACAGGGTCAGGCGGTCCACCGCCGTCTGCGTCCCATAGAGCTTGGTCAGCTCTTCCATCCGGATGACAATCTCTTTTTCCACCTCAGCGCCTCCCCATCTTGACGAACAGGAAGCTCAATCCCGCGATCACCAGGAGGATGATCCCGATTCCGATCCAGCCCCAGGCCGAAGAGGCCTTCACCGTAACCCTCATCTCCACGGTCTTGTCCGCCTTTTCCCCGTTCGTCATGATGCCGACGGAGTAGTCCCCGACCAGGGACTGGGGGCCGGGGGTCACCTTGATCTCCACCTGCTTCATTTCGCCGGGCGCGAGGGCGTCGATCTTCTCCGGTTTGAACGCGGTCTCCCAGTTCTCCGGCTTGAAGGAGGAGAAAGTGACGTTCCGGTTCACGGCGGAGCCGGTATTCTTCACGAAAAGGGAGAAGGTGGTGGGTTTGCCGGCAAAGGCCTCCAGGGACAGGATGCCGTTCGGCGTCCCGGCATCTAACCTGAAGGTCCCCGTGAGATTGACCGTGAGCTTCACTTCGGCCTTGCTCTCGCCGGAGCTGATCCGGACGAGGACCGGGTACTCCCCGGAGGCGGCGTTCTGCGCGGGGGCGACCTCCACGGCCACTGTCTGGCTCTGCCCTTCCTTCACCCGGATGCTGGAGATCTGCTTCTGCTCATAGGCCGGCTTGAAGTTGATCTCCCATTTCTCCGGTCCGGTCGCAGCCAGGTTGAAGGTGCGGTCCGATTCCCCCTTGTTGGTCACGTCGAGGGAGAATTCAAAGCGGGAGTCGGTCTGGCCCCGGAGGACCGGATAGGAGACGATGACCTGGATGTTGTCGGCGCCGAGAGTCCGCTCCTGAACGTTCACGGTCAGGGTATGGCTGGAGGTCAACTGGCCGTCGGCCGTCTTCGCCTCGAACTGGAAGGCGTATTTCCCCGGACCGATCCCCTTTTCCGGCTCCAGATTGAGCGCCAGGGTCTTGGCTTTGCCGTCGGGAACGACCATCCCCGTCACCTGGTAGCGGGCGCCCTTGAGCGTCGCCTTCCATCCCTTCGCCGCCGAAACGATCCGGACATCGATGTTCTCATCCCGGCGCCCCTTGTTCTCCAGGGTGAGGTCCATCTGGACCGTCTCCCCCCGGGCGACCGAAACGCCGGAATACTCCGTATAGACGGCGATGCCGCGCTCCGGCCTGTTGTCCTTCTTGTCCGTCTCCTGCTGGGCGGAAACCAGCGCCGGCATGACCCCCAGCAGGATGAAAAAAATGAACGCAACCGACAATGATTTTTTCAAAATCTTCACGCGACCCATGAATACCTCCTTATATTCTCGACTTGCTGTCGTGGCGATGCTGCGGGAAAGGTTTTTCAGCGCGCATAAAATATGCGCGGATTCCCTTTCTGTCAAGGGAAACTATCCAATAAAAAAAGCGGTGTGACGATCCTGTATGCGGCGTTGCGGGGGCAGATCATCGGGAAAACATGCCGTGCCAGAGGCCTTCGAAAAAGGACCGGGCGTTGATGCCGATCGTGCGCGTTCGATAGCCACCCTCCTGCACGACGAGAGTCGGGAGGTTTTCCGCCCCGATTCGCCTGCCCATTTCGTTGAAATCTTTGCGTTGCAGACTCCACGACCCGGTCGGATCCCCTTTGGCCGTGTCGAGGCCGAGAGAGACGACAAGGTAGCGGGGGCGGAAATGGCGGATGTGAGAAAGCGCCTTTGACAGGGTCTCCAGATAGGTTTGCGCATCGACCTGCTCCGGCAACGGATAGTTCACGTTGAAGCCCGTACCGTTTCCTTCGCCCCGCTCATGGGCGAACCCGCTGAAGTAGGGATACGCCACGGATGGATGCCCGTGGATGGAAACCGTCAGGACGTCTTTCCGTTTGGAGAAGATGAACTGCTGACCGTTTCCGTGGTGGTAATCGACATCCAGCATCGCCACGTGTCCATACGGACTCAGGTGATGGGCGGCGATCGCGGCGTTGTTGAAATAACAGAACCCCCCGAATACATCCCTCTCGGCATGGTGTCCCGGCGGCCGGACCAGCGCGTAGGCCATCCGGAAGCCCCCGATGATCTTTTCCGCGGCCGTCAGGGTGCAATCCACCGCCCGTTTCGCGGCGATAAAGGCATTGCCGCCCAGCGGCGTGAAGGTGTCGATACAGTAGTATCCGGCCCGGACGGCCAGTTCCACCGGGGGGTGCGCCCGGTTCCGGATGGGAAAGACATAGGGGTACACGGACGAGTTCGGCTTAATCTTCTCGCAGACGCGCTTGAAATAGCGGACATATTCCGAGCTGTGAACGGCCAGCAGGGGTTTCTCGGAAAACTCTTCCGGCGGGAAGCGCGAAAAGAGATTGGTCTGCTCCAGGGCGTCCAGGATCGATTGGATTCGAACCGGCGACTCCACATATCCCCTTTCGTGGACGTGGTGGATGGCATGCCGGTCGTTGACGACGAGGGCGATCTTGCCGAAATAACCGGATACCGGGTAGACGGTTCTCGGCTGTTTTCGGAAATAGCGCGGCTCGCGGATCCGGACGGGATCGTCCTGGATGGACGCGATCACCATCTGGACATACTCCTTGCTGCACACCCCCCGGTACTTTTTCTCGAGAATGGTCTTGACCACTTGGCGCAGATCCTCCCGCCGGAGCGTAATCGGCTTTCCGAGGCCGTCAAAGACCAGGTACGGCGGGTTGTCGCCTCCGGGTTCCAGAGGCGTTTCATAGTCGGTCTCCGCGATGGGCCGGGCGCCGAAGGACTCGTAAAATCTGAGACGCGCCCGGTTCTGTTTGAGGATCTCCGGGTTCCTGCTCAGAGCAGGATCGTCGGGAAGACACTCGAAAAACAGCCCCTCGGCCTGCAACAGGACCGATTCTTCCCGGACCCTTTCATAGAGGGCGCTGCCGATACCCCGGCCGATGGTCTCTTTCTCCGTCACCAGGTAGTCGAGATAGCAGAAGCGAACCACCGGTTCGTGGGAGAGAAGGGCGAACCCCCTGACCTTTCCGGTGGCCTGGATCTCGACGACGTAGAGAATGGAGCGGAAGTCGTATTTGAATGGATTTCGGAGCAGATCCGGAATCTTGGTGATGTTGGCCTGGCTGAGCCCCATGAACCGGGATCGCAGGATATCCTGGATCTGCTCCAGGGCCTGGCGGTTTCTCGGCAGGATGTCGTCGAAGATCCGTCTGATGTGAAACATGGATAAACCGTCCTCTTTGTGTACCTCCCCCGGAACATCAATTCACGGTATGGGATTCCGAAATTGTCCTGCCCGCAGTATAGCATCGCAGGATTGGTATCGCAAGGAGTTCACCACCTTGATCCACCGTCAAAAACCTCGTTTTGGGGGTTCAAGTACGAAGAAGAGAAACGTGATACAGTAGTGACCGAAGGCAGTCCCAAGAGTACGAAAATCCTTCCCACACGAAAATTGATGGTGGCTGACGGTGAGCCTTACAACTTACGAGCAGTCTTTAACGATCCGGCTTGCCGGGTTTGCCGCTTTTCCTGCCTGCGCCGATCATTTTATCGTAAACCCTCAATAAGATTCCGATCAGGCTTTTATCCCGACGTTTAAAGGATGTGTGGATATGGTCCAAATCGCTTCCGACTTCAACATCCACGGAAGTGGATTTCTTGAATGAAAGGACCTGCGTCGGGAAAACGCTTCTGTGGCCCGTCATGAGAAAACTGACAATGCAGGCGACAGCGGCGTACGGGGCGATCGCACTGCCGAAGAATTCGACGGCCAGGATACTGGCGGCGATCGGGGTGTTGGCCGCTCCTGCCAGGAGGCTAACGAAGCCGACCGCGGCAAAGGTCGCCTGATCCAGTCCCAGCATGCTCCCAAACAGGCTTCCCGACGTGGCACCGATGAACAGGATCGGCATGATCAGACCGCCGCTGCCGCCGAAGTTCAATGTGATGCTGGTGAAAACCGCCTTCAGGAAAAAGACGTAAAAGACGATCTCTTCCCCCCTGAGGGAGGCCTGAATGGTTTCGAGTCCGCTGCCGAGAAACTGCCTTGAGAAAATATAGGTCATGCCGATGAGAACCGTACCGCCGATAAGACCTTTCAGCGGCAGCGATTTGCCGAACTTTTCAGAAAACCGCTTCCCGGTCTTCATGACCTCGATGACGATGATCGAACAGATCCCGAAAATGATGCCGGCCAGTACGATCTTTAATAGGAATGCCTCTGACAGGATCGGTGTAAAATCAAGAGGATAAAACTCGTAGCGGATCCCGAGCAGCGAAGCAATCTGATAACCGGTAATCCCGGCAATGAAGGACGGGAGAAGTACCTCATACAACAGGCTTCCCACATAAAGGACCTCGGCGCCGAAAATGGCCCCGGCGAAGGGGGCCCCGAGGACTGCCGCGAATCCGGCGCTGATGCCGCAGATGACGATCTTTTTCCTGTCGTTGTCGTCGAGTTTGAACAGATCGGCCACAAAAGAGGACAGGGATGCACCCATCTGGCTGCACGGTCCGACCTGACCCGCAGATCCGCCCGTCGCGATCGTGATGATGGTGGCCAGGAGCTTGACCGGTACGATGCCGATGTTGATCCTGCCCCCGCGTCGATGAACGGCTGCGATCACCTTTTCTATGCCGTACCCTTTTGCATCCGGTTCCAGGTATTGAGTGACCAAGGCGCTGATCGCCAGCCCGACGGGCAGCAGCAGGAAATAATGGGAATACCCGGTGCTAAAGACCAAACTCCGGTTCAGCAGCGTCAGGAACAGGGCTGTCGAAAGACCTACGATGATCCCGATACCGGTGGCGATAGCGACCCATTTCACGATGCTGATGAACAGGATGGATTCTTCGATAAGGCTTTTTTTCATCATCCGCTTGCCCCGGGCTTTGTCATGCAGCAATGGACGCGTCCAGCGCCGCGGCATCGGAATAACCGGCGACCGCCCTCAAAAGAGTCACCGGCGCCATCGTCAAACCAACCGGCAGGGAATGATATCATCACGTAAATGCGCTCTTTCATGTCGCTGTTTGCGCAGGCGCATTAAAAACATGCTTTTGCGTAAGTCGAGGATACGGAAGGGAGTCTTGTGTGTCAAGGAGAATTTATCACCCGCCTGCCGAGAAGTTTGTATTGCCGCTGCAAGGGATTCCGGTTATAATTACATGCATTTTTTTAAAAACGGCTTGAAAAGAAATAAGGAGGAGAATATGAACATCCGATTAATCCTGGTGCTCGTCATTACAGGCATAACGGTACTATTCATCACCCAGAATGTCTCCGTCGTCGAGGTGACTTTCCTTTTCTGGAGCATCTCCATGTCACGGGCGCTGCTGATATTTTTTACATTGGCGATCGGATTTGTTCTCGGGTGGTTTGTGCATAGTTATTTTGCGCATCGTCAGTCGAAGAATGATTTTTCCAATGAAATTTGATCGAAGTTTGGATAGCAGTAATCAAACATAGTTGTTAAACTCGTCCCGGAATTCTTCAGAAATCAACCTCCGCCATTCTCATTTTTATCATCTTCAGGCCCACTCTGCTTCTTGAATGAAGCCTTTCCGTGCTTTGCCACCAAAACAACGGCAATGATGCC
>JAHJQP010000168.1 GCA_018819165.1 Pseudomonadota bacterium | reverse complement strand
GCCTTCGTGAAGGAATCCCTGCCTCCACAGCTCGCCGGGACGGTCACCGGCGTCTATAATATGGGTTCGATCCTCGGGGCTATGATCCTCCAGCCGGCCATCGGCTGGATGCTTGATCTATCATGGAGGGGGACCCTCTCCGGCGGCGTCCGGATCTACGACCCGGCCGCCTACCGGTCGGCGTTTGTCCTGATCATCGTCTTCTCGGTCCTGGCGGTCCTGTCGATCGCTGCCACTACTGAGGCCCGCCCCCGCCGGAATGCAAGCGGGGAAAGCAACGGGTAAAGCCGATAACTTGACGCTTTTCCGGCGATTTGTTAGTGTGTCACGCACGGTCCCCTTACACAGGTGGTTTTACAGACCGGGCTTCATAAGAACGCCATTGAGGAGAAGCTTCGGGAGCGCCCCTCTTAGAGCCATTACAGGGACGCACTCCCAGTCAAGGAGGAAAAGACGACGCCATGCCCATCTACGAATTTTACTGCGAAAAATGCAATACGGTCTTCAGCTTTTTCTCCCGGACCGTCAACACCACCAAAACGCCCGACTGTCCTGAGTGCCGGCGCCTTCTGAAGCGGCAGATGTCGATCTTCGCAAAGGTTTCCCGGGGCAGAGAAGATCCGGCCGGCGACGCAATGCCCCCGCTCGACGAGGTAAAGATGGAGAAGGCGATGGCCATGCTGGCCGGGGAGGCGGAGAAGATCAGCGAGGACGACCCGCGCCAGGCCGCGCAGCTCATGCGGAAGCTCTCTGACGCGACGGGACTCACCCTCGGCTCCGGTATGGAGGAGGCCCTTAGCCGCCTGGAAAAGGGGGAGGACCCCGACCGGATCGAGGAAGAGATGGGTGGCCTGTTGGAGGGGGAGGAGCCCTTCGGCCTCGCGGGGAAAGGGAAGAAGGGGGGCCGGAAGTCGAGGCCCCGCATGGACGAAACCATCTACGACCTGTGAACGCGCCTTGACGTCTGACGCATCGTCTCCGGTTCCGGAAGGCGGACATTCCTTCGCTGACACCGGCGGCCGCAATTGATCAGGTCGGCTGGCCCGCGGTCTGTCATCAGGGAACGAATCCGGCCGGATTTGTTCGGCCGCGCCACGCTGCATAACGGCAAGGAGGCATCTAAACAGGAAGTCAGGAACTGACAGCCGCAGAGAGGGTCAGCAGACCCTCCGGCGTATCGACGAGGTAGTCGGGGTTAACTGCCGCCAACCTCTCCCGGCTGTGCCAGCCCCACGTGACGGCCACGGACCGGACGCCCGCCGCCCGCGCCTCCAGGATGTCCCCGGCCGTGTCGCCGATATAGAAGGCCCTCTCCCGGGCAATCCGGTACTTCGCAAGGGCGTAGTCGATCTTCTCCTTCTTGCTGAAGCGGAAATCCGATCCGAAGATATCCTGAAAATAGGAATCGAAACCGAACCGGACGAGCATCGCCCGGATGGTCCGGTAGCCGTTGGAGGAAATGACTGCAAGGAGGTGGTCCGTAGACAGGGCCGCAAGCACGGGGATGAGGCCGGCGAAGGGTGTCATGGAATCGTAGTCGATCCCCGGGAGGATCTCCCCCGCCGCCTTCCCGAAGGCAACCAGATCGACCCCGCGCGCTGCCATCGCCTCGTAGAAATTGCCTTCAAAAAGTTCGAGATAGTCCGCCTTGTCCTTCACGATAGGCGTGCCGATGCGTTCCAGGCACCGCACCACCGCCTCTGAGTAGAGATCCAGCGAATCCGCCAGGACGCCGTCAAAATCGAAAAGAAAAAGTGTGTTCATGCTCTGTCTTTCCCGGCCCACACAGACCGCTTCTCAAGCCTTCGGGTCCCGTTTTCTTTTTGGCGCTTCCATCGCCGGCAAGCGCATTCTACACAATTTATCCGCTTCGGGAAAGCGCTTTTCCGAGATGCGTGTATTGTTCGGCAGTCAGGTGGCGCTGATTATTCTTGCCATCGGTTTATGGTATGCTATTAGATGTGAACCAGTGATATACAAATAAAAGGGGAATGAGAGAAAAAACGAAGTTCTTTAAGAAAAAAATATGCTACTCTTCAATAGACCTGTAATAAGAATAATCATCCTGATAGGATTCGTTATGTCGCTTGCGAGCTGCAATCTGCAATATCGTCTCCTGTATTATCCGGGCTCATATTTGCCATCCGGGGAGGAACTTGCCGCCAATAACATACAGTTCTGGCCTTCCGGACCCATCGGCTATCGAGGTTTTATCGGGACGACCGAGGTCAGGAATATAAAAGGCACGGTGATCGTCTTCCATGGCAATGCCGGTACCGCAGCGGACAGGGACTATTATGTAACAGCACTGGGTTCGATAGGGTATCGAGTCATACTTGCTGAATATCCAGGATATGGGGCGCGGGAAGGAGAGTTAGGCGAACGGTCGTTTGTAAGTGACGCGCAAGCGACAGTTCGCCTTGTATCCGAAAAATATGGGGACCCCATTTTCCTTTTGGGAGAATCCATCGGATGCGGGGTGGTGGCAGCAGCGGCCGGGGACAGGTCTCTAAGAATCGATGGCCTCATTCTCATCACACCATGGGATACGCTTTTGGCGGTGGCTAAATCGCATTTCCCCCTGTTTCCGGTTAAACTGTTCATGAAAGACAAATATGACAATGTGGAAAATCTCAAATCGTTTCAAGGGAGAATCGCAGTAGTGGGAGCGGAGCGGGATGAGATAATACCGCTAAGGCACGCCAATGAATTATATAAATCCCTGACCGGTGATAAAAAGATGTGGATCATTAAAGGGGCCGGGCATAATGATTGGCCCATGCGGGTAGGTGTACCAAAGTGGCAGGAATTTATGGATTTCGTCGGAAGAGATCATTAAAAATGGGCTTAAAGCTGATGGGAGCTTTTTTTATATTTCTTATCGACCGTACCCTTCTTGTCAAGATAAAGAAGCAGTTCGCCGGCTGCAACCGTTGGTGCTTTTATCCCGGTTTCAACATCCCGCGTAATTTTTGAAAGGAGTC
>JAHJQP010000167.1 GCA_018819165.1 Pseudomonadota bacterium | reverse complement strand
TAATCTTTCGCCTTTCCACTTTATAACGGAGGCAATTCGATCCGACTGAAACAATAGTATTTCGGCTATTAGCGGAAGCAATATTGCACACTTTTCAAGATCGGTCAATTAAGGCATTCAAAAAGACAGCGCACATTACGAACCGCATTCAATGATCTGGCCCGATTAGCCGCCCTGTAGACTTGTATTTGCAGTGAAGCATTACGTCAGCGCTCAGAGGTGAGCAGCTTTTGGGGTGACCGATGGTATCTAGTTGGGCTGCGTGACCTCCCACTCCGCCACCGGGCCGGGAACAATGTGAAACAGGGGGTGCGTTTCGGGACGAGAAAAGGGTTCCAGTCTGGCGAGCCACGACGAAGCACGGACTTCAGTTTCGCTACGAGGTGCGCCCACTCGTAATTGAGTTGTCCGCTAGTGACAAAAATAGGTTCGGCACAGCCAAACAGAGGCTATTTTCGTTCCGTCGAAACTGTAACCCCGCCGGGTAGCTTCGGCACGAACGGTTTGCAAATAGAATGCGATCGATTCTATCCGAATAAGGGTTATGGAAGCAAATTAGCTGGGGACCGGGATCGACCTTGTGGAGATGGCCCGCATCCGCATCGGCAATTTTTTCCCCACCCTCTTCTAAGCCGTCGTCTGGGCATCCTTCCTTCCCGGATAAACGGTGAATAATCTCTCAAGAAATCAGCACTTTGGAATTCGCTTGCTCTTTATCCTATTCCATTTTACACAGACGGCTTGACAAACCGTCTAAAAGGAACAAAATGCAGTCATAAAAAAACAAAGTGCGGCAATGGATTTAATCATTAAAGACGCCACAGTAATTGATGGAAGCGGAGCTCCCGGCTTTCAGGCCGATCTTGGCTTAAAGGGCGACTGTATCGAAATCGTGGGGCAACTGCGCGATGTCCCTTCGACTGCGGTAATTCAGGCCGGTGGGAAGGTCGTCTGCCCTGGATTTATCGATATCCACTCGCATTCCGATTATCACCTTCTTATAAATCCTCAGTCCGAGAGTAAAATTCGTCAAGGAGTGACAACCGAAGTGGGAGGCAACTGCGGTTATGCGGCGGCTCCCATTGGAAATCAGGCGCTCAAAGAAAGGCAAGACCATTATAAAGAAAATTTCGACCTCGAATTGGACTGGAAGACTCTGCCTGAATACGGCCGGCGCCTGGAAAAAGCCAAAATATCCGTCAATTACGCGCCCTTGATCGGCCATAATACCATTCGGGCGACCGTAATGGGGATGGAAAACCGCCCCCCGACTCCCCGGGAATTGACACAAATGGAGGCATTGACGGAAGAGGCCATGCAAGACGGAGCCTTCGGCATATCAAGCGGCCTCTTTTATCCGCCCGCCTGCTATGCCAGGGCGCCGGAATTGATCGCCCTTTGCAAGGTAGCGGCCAGATACGGGGGCTTTTTAAGCTGCCATATTCGGAGCGAGGGCCCCCGGTTGCTGGAAGCTTTGGATGAAATCATCCTGGTTGCGCGTGAAGCCCGCATCCCCCTGCAAATATCCCATCTGAAAACCGCGGAGGGCGCAAATTGGCATAAATTGTCCAATGCTTTTGAAATAATAGAAAAAGCGCAGGCTCAAGGGGTGCCAATCACCGCCGACCGTTATCCCTATTTGGCATCCAATGCCGGACTCCAGGCCTTGTTGCCGGATTGGGCTCTTGCAGGAGGAAAGGAAGCCCAGTTGAGACGCTTGCGGGACCAATCCACGCGGCGACGAATTCAAAGGGAAATTTTGGAGAATCACCCCGAAGAAGAATACTGGGAAAAAATCTTAATCTCAGAAGCGGTGAGCGAGGAAAATCAGCGATGGGTGGGATTTACCGTTGCCGAGGCAGCCGTCAGGCATGCCAAGTCTCCCCTGGAATTTGTCTTTGATTTGTTGCTGCGGGAAAGCATGAAGGTAGAAGCCATTTATTTCATTATGAACGAACAAAACCTCCTTGAAATTCTGTCAAAACCTTATGTCATGATTGGTTCGGACAGTGCATGCCGGGCGCATTACGGCCCTTTGTGCAAAGGCAAGCCCCATCCCCGCGCTTTCGGCACTTTTCCGCGGGTTCTGGATCGCTTCGTGAATAGAGAAGGTGTCTTAAACCTGGAGGAAGCTGTTTATAAAATGACCGGCGCCCCGGCGCATTTACTGGGACTCATGGATCGGGGACTCATTCGCGAGGGCTTCAAAGCTGACATAGTCATTTTTGATCCCCGGAAAATAACCGACACCGCCACCTATCAAAACCCCGCCAGCTACCCGGAGGGGATTGATTGCGTTATTGTAAACGGCGCGATTACCGTAGAGAACGGCAGCCATACCGGTATCGGAAAAGGTTGTGTGCTCGCGAAAGGAAATTAGACCGATGCGTCCCCTGATAGGAATCACCTGTGACTATGACTCTGCCGATCCGTGCAAATTCTGGCTGAGGGAGGAATACGCGGCCGCGATCCTTGACGCGGGGGGAATGCCCGTTCTTCTGGCGCCTTTGGCTAGCCTGAAGGTCGGGGATTTTGCAGGGAAATTAAGCGGCTTAGTAATTACCGGCGGCGATTTTGATATCGAACCGCACTACTACGGAGAAGCGCCTTTACCCTGTCTGGGAAAGCTCAACCCGCGGCGCAGCGCGTTCGAACTGGAACTGGCCCGCTGGGCTTTCAGGAATGATTTGCCTGTCCTGGGAATCTGCGGGGGGATGCAAACAATCAATGTGGCTTTCGGCGGGACGCTTTACCAGGATATTTCCACCCAATTGCCGGGCACATCATTAAATCATGAACAGGGCCGGAACATCCAGGCCCACAAAGTGAGCATCAAACCAGATACCCTTTTGGCCGGCCTGTTGCAGAAAACCGAGACTGAAACGAACAGTTCCCATCATCAGGGCGTTAAGGAAGTTGCCCCCGGCCTTCGGGCAAGCGGCACAGCCCCTGATGGCATTATAGAAGCGATAGAGAACAAAAGCTCAAGATTCATGCTGGGCCTGCAATGGCATCCCGAATCCCTGTATGTGAATGACCCGATCTGGCTGAAAGTTTTTGAGGGATTGGTTGGTGCAGCATAGCGGAGATGCCTTTCAGCCCGCCCTTTCTGTTTTTGTCTGCGAAGACCAGGGGGCAAATTTCAATAGAAGCAATATCCCCGGTATGGCAATCAGGACGCAGGCAATAAAGAAGCCCTCCCAGCCGAAATGTTTGGCCAAAAAACCTGTCGGCGCCGATGCAACAACCCGGGGAACACCCATGAGACTGCTCAGCAGGGCATACTGCGTGGCGGTAAATTTCTTGTTCGTAACGCTGGCCATAAATGCGACATAGGCAGCAGTGCCCATGCCGGCGGTGAGATTCTCAAAGGCGATGACCCCCGATAAAACGGGCAAACTGTAACCGATCCTTGCCAGGATGGCAAAGCCAGCAGTGGAGAGTCCCTGAAGAAAACCAAACACCCAGAGCGCTCGGTTTATGCCTAGACTGAGCATAAGCATCCCCCCCAACAACGTTCCCCCGACAGTTGCCCAGAATCCGAAAAGCTTGACTACGGTGCCGATTTCGGTCTTGGAGAATCCCATATCCAGAAAAAACGGGGTGGTCATGGCGCCGGCCATCGTATCGCCGATCTTGTACAGGAGGATGAAGGCAAGCATCAGGATTGCATTTTCCCTGGTGAAGTATTCTATTAATGGGCCCGCCACGGCTTCCTTGAAAGTCCTTGGCACGTCGGTCATCTCCGGTTCCGGCGTCAGCAGCGTGGTAACGATGCCCGGGAGCATGCAGAAAGCCATGATAAGGTACACCGTCGAAAAGGGCACGTAATCCGACAGGATGAGGCCGCCGCCCGAAGCCAGAAGCATCCCGGTGCGGTATCCGTTCACATAGAGAGATGAACCCAGACCAAGTTCATCATCGGCGAGGTCTTCCCGCCGATAAGCATCCACAATGATGTCCTGGGAAGCGCTGAAAAAGGTCACCAGAAAAGCGACAAAAGCCATCATCCAGGGATTGAATACAGGATTGGTCAAACCGAGTGCGGCAATCGCCATCATCAGCGCAGTTTGAGCCATGATGAGCCACCCGCGCCGGCGGCCGAGAAAGTGCGGGATGTAGCGGTCAAAAAAAGGCGCCCAAAGGAATTTAACGGTATAGGGGAACCCCACCAAAGCCATCATGCCGATAACGGTCAGATCCACCCCCTCTTCCTTCATCCATGCCTGCAGTACCGTGATGGTCAAAAGAAGGGGAAGGCCGCAGGCGAAACCCATGATGAAGGACACCAGCATGCGCCTGCTGAAAATCACTTTCAAGATGGATTTATAGCTGCCGGTCTGCATGAGCTCCTTAAATACTTGAATATTGAAGATTGGGCCTGTTGCCGGAAATAAGGCACGGTAACTTTTCAATAAGCTTGATCTGACGGCTTTTCAGATTGTAAAACTCAACTTTCGCAGGAGCGAAAAATGTGTAATATATTGTAATTATTAGTAGTATAGCGTCACAAAGTGTGATATATAGGTTTTGTTCCCCAACAAAAGCCCATCAACGCACGAGGTGACGCTAAGAGCCGGATTGTATCAGACATCGTTTCCTGTGAAAACCAGATTCATCAGTTCTTTCTCAATCAGAAAATCGGCAGCCTGCTGAAGCGAAGCACAACATTGGCAAGGAGAAGGGTATTTCTCCGGTCGCCGTGTTCCGGGTTCTGTTCACCCTGGGGTGGTCCGACGGTATCAGCTTTCTGCCCGTTTCCTGTGCGCTGCTTGCCTCCAGCAAGGAAAAGCACCGGCTGGTCCCTTTGCGTACGGACCTTGACCGCCGTACCAACGGGGCGAGGCGTCGCCGGGAAGGCATCCGCAAGGCAACCGATGTCCTTGTGGAGATGGTGGCCGAGGCCCTTGCAAGCGGGATCCAAGCCAAGCATCTTCTGTTCGACAGCTGGTTTGCCTATCCAGCAATCATGAGGAACTTGCTTGCCAAGGGAATGCATACCCTCTGCATGCTCAAGGTCACGGAAAAGATCTTCTATCGCTACCAGGGGGAAGATCTCCATCTGGCGGCCATCTACAGGAAGATCCGCAAGCGACGAGGCCGCGCAAAGATTCTCGCCTCGGTCATGGTCGAGATCGGAAAAAACGACAAGGGCATCCCGGTGCCGGCAAAGATCGTGTTCGTCCGGGACAGGCGCACCAAAAAGTGGCTGGCCCTGCTGTCCACCGACACCTCCCTGGGCGACGAGCAGATTGTCATGGCCTATAGGCGCAGATGGGACATCGAGGTGTTCTTCAAGATGGCCAAGTCGTTTCTCAATCTTGCCAAAGAGTGCCAGGGTCGGTCCTATGACGCTCTTGTCGCCCATGCCGCCGTGGTGTGCTGCCGATACATCATGTTGGCCCTCGCCAAGAGGACCAACAAGGACCCCCGAACTCTTGGGACCCTTAAACGTATGCGAAAGTTGAGTTGTGAAATATATGGACATGGAGACGGCGTGTCAAGAAAAAGAAAATTATTGGACAAAGCTCGGTCATCTTGATAAATATTCTCCTCCATGTCACAAAAAAGAGGTTCCGGCGTGCCGTACCATGGAATCATCAAAGAGTGGATCGCCAAATGCGTTTACAGCGTATAATATATATTATTTTCATCGTGTTGCTGAGTTTTGCAGGTCTAAATCGGGATGCATCGTGGGCCAGTAATCTAAGTCCGTCCACAACATTGGGGCAGAAACTGGCCTCCATGGCAGGCGCCGGGGATGCTGTGGCGGTGGCTGATCCTGACGGACATATCCTTGCAGGGGTCCATGTAGACCTTGCTTTGGTTCCAGCTTCCATTCTCAAACTGCTCACGACTTTGGCTGCCCTTGAAAAATTAGGGCCCGACTACAGGTTCAGGACCGAGTTTTATATCGATTCGCGAAACAACCTCAAAATAAAAGGCTACGGTGATCCTTTACTGGTTTCCGAGGAATTGAAAGTGATGGCAGACCATCTGGCCACTCGCCTGCGCGCCATCGGCAACTTGGTCCTGGATGATTTCTATTTTGAACAACCGGTTCGAATTCCGGGTCGCGGCACATCGACGGAACCCTATGACGCCCCCAACGGAGCTCTTTGTGCCAATTTCAACACTGTGGCGTTCAAACGTCAAAACGGACGCTTGGTCACTGACGAACCCCAGACCCCCCTGTTGCCCTCAGTGATTCCCAAAATCGCTGCATCGGGACTGACTCAGGGACGAATTACCTTAGCGGCGAATAGCTCCGAGGCCTTGCAGTATACCGGCGAGCTGTTTCAATATTTTTTCCATCAGGCCGGAATGGAAGTCGAAGGCACCATTGGCCGCGGCCGTGTTGACCCCCAGAGAGACAAATTAATCTGGTCTTACCGCTCCCGGTATGAGCTGCGCAAGGTGGTGGCCGATCTTCTGAAGTACTCCAACAATTTTATGGCAAATCAGATTTTGCTGGTTATGGGGGCTGAGGTTCTGGGAATACCCGCCACAGTCAATAAGGGGCTGCGGGCATTGAATAATTACTACCGCGGGGAGTTGAAGATCGAAAGTGGACAGATTGTGGAAGCTTCCGGTATCTCCCGACAAAACCGTATTACGGCGCGCGCCATGCTGAAAATACTGCAACGTTATGAACCCTATCACGCCTTGATGCGCCAGGAGGGCCGCCAGTTTTACAAAACCGGCCATCTCGAAGGTATTCGGACCCGGGCCGGTTTCTTAACCAGTGCCCATGGCGGGCTTTATCGCCTCGTGGTCATGATCAATACACCCGGCAAGACCACGGACGGCATGATGAAGGCTATTGAAAAGCATTTAAAGTAAAATCCTTGCCCCTTGCGTAGTTACAGGGCAGGGATTTTGTGTGTTAACTCCCTCACACTCAATTGGAAATTTCAATGTGATGCCAGTGAGTCTTGACACACCACTTACTTTCCCCTGCGCTCCTCCGGAGCATCTTGATTTAACTCATATTTAATAGGAGGGTGGAACATTTTCCTGCAACGCCTTTTATTTCGTAAGCCCTCGGGGGCGGTTCAAATCTTACAAAAATACAAGAAGGTTTTCACATTCCGGTTATTTAGTACTGTTTGAAACCTTTTACCTTTTCCAAAATACAGTTGCTGTTTAGTACAGCTTGGTAGCTGCATGTGACATGAGCAGAAAATTAGCATTCCCCATTTTGCTGCTTTCATCCCGAAGTCATTGAACTTGGCCGGCGACTGGTGGTGAAACTTTGCAGTTTGGATTATCTTGCCTTGATGCTCCGTATCTCTAACAGGAAGGAAATGGTACGCAAGGTGCGCGCCGGCCATTTCCGCTGCCCCATGGACCGGCACCGCCCTTGCTTTTCTTCGCGCGGCGTTTTCTTTCCACAAGCATCCCCGGCCTCCCGCCCCAGGAGGGGCAAGGGCCACGCCAGGCCCTGACGGGTCTGTCATGTCCCTTGCTGCGGTACGCAAATGCCGCGCCGGTCTTGCGGGCTGTCATGCCGTATGCAAGCGGGCATGGGCCATGCCCCGCCCGCTCGGTTAGCGCTGCACCCCAGGTCAAGGAGTCTGCGAGGATGGTGGCGACGTTGCAGTCGCCGGGGTCGCGCCGAAGCGTCGCTCCTCACCGGCTTTGTGCACCGCCGCCTCGTCGGGCGATTAACACCCGCTCCCGTCCGCCCCAAAGGGGCTCCCTCTCTGCCTTCGGGGCGGGCCGGACGACCGCTTCGAGAAGGTCCGGGGTTTTTTGTTTGTCCCGGAGATTCAATGTCCGGATTCCGCCCCTTATCTCTTGACATCCCGTACATTTTAATCCATTTTATCCCCGTCGGGATTGGATATTTCATCCGACGGATTTGCGAAAGGAGAGGGAACGTGAGAGCTTATACCGCCGTCATTGAGAAGTGTCCAGACACAGGACTTTTTGTCGGACATATTCCGGGATTGCGCGGCGCCCATTCTCAGGGTGAAACCCTGGACGAGTTGAATCACAACCTCAAGGAGGTTGTTGAATTGCTCCTGGAGGATGGCGAACCGGAGTTGATAAAGCGAGCGTAAAATTGGTGAGAATGCCATCGCGATACCATGGATATCGGGAAGCCGCCGGAAATCGTATATTTTTCGGCGGCCTCTTGCTGATGTTGCTATGCATAATTCCTGCTGATGGTCTTGCCGATACACCCGGCAGCATGGTCGAGTGTGTAAAAATCGAAGATGATGCGGAAAGACTAAAATGCTACGATCAACAGGCCGGTCGCAAATCGGTAGAAAGCTCACCCGAGATTGGACTCGCTCAAAAGACTCCGAAAGAGAAATCCGAGAAGTTTTCCTACCTTTCCCGGCTCTGGGAGCTTGACGACGAAATCCGTCGCGACAAATACGCGATATCTTTGCATCACTCCAACTACATTCTTCCTTTTACATCCAACGACTCGCCTAACGTCGATCCGATCCGGGAAGCCGATCCCACTAAGGATCTTAAAAAGGAAGAAGTCATATTTCAGCTAAGTTTGAAGATAAAACTCTGGCAGGATATTTTCGGAAAGGAAATGGACCTCTGGGTCGGTTATACCCAGCGGTCTTTCTGGCAGCTTTACAACTTCGATGACTCTTCACCCTTTCGGGAAACCAATTATGAGCCGGAGCTCTTGCTCAATTTCAGAACGGATTATAGCCTCCTGGGATTCAAGGGTCGGTTCATCAATGTGGGTTTCAATCACCAGTCCAACGGTCAAACCGAACCCTTGTCAAGAAGCTGGAACAGGGTCGTGACGAACTTCGGTTTCGAAAAAGATAACCTGACTCTCCTTCTGAAGGGATGGTACCGCTTTCCTGAAAACGCAGAAGACGACGATAATCCCGACATCGAAGATTATCTCGGGTACGGGGAGGTTCAGACATACTATTTCTTGAAGAAGCACCGATTCGGAGTGATGTGGCGAAATAATCTCAAATCCCATCACAATCGCGGCAGCCTGCAGCTTGAATGGAGTTTTCCCCTTATCGAACGGGTGAGCGGCTTTATACAGTATTTCAACGGATACGGAGAAAGCCTTCTGGATTACAACCACAGCGTGAACCGGATCGGAATCGGCTTTATCCTGACCGACTGGAACTGAACCCGAAACCCGGCCCCCGCCGACAATCGCTGTTTATCCCTGCATTCCTCCTCTTCAGGGCTTTCCCCTCTCCATGAAGACGGTGCCGGTTCGCGTTAAGTCTTCCATCCCCAGTGCCTCCAGACGGTTCAGGACCTCTTCAATAGTATCTTTATCTCCTGTAAATTCCAGGATAGCGGAACCGGATTCGCGACTGACTACTTTCCCGCTGTGGGCGCCGACGAGTTCCTCAACCGCCGCTTGCCGGTCCTCCGGCATCGAAAGTCGGGCCAGGATCATTTCCCGCCGGCACACTTGGGAGCGGGAGATCTTCCGGGCATCCAGCACATCGACCAGGCGGTTCAACTGCTTGATGATTTTATCGATCGTCTCCTGGGTGCTCAGGGTGGTAATAATGATCTTGGTGATGACCGGGTTCCGGGTGACATTCGCCGAAATGCTTTCGATATTAAACCCCCGGGCGCTGAAGGTGCCGGCGATACGGGCCAGCACATCGGGTTTGTTGTTGACGATGATGGATATCGCCCGTTCTTTTATCAGATCTGTCATGGTTATTCCTTTGCCTTATTTTGGTTTTACGCAACCGCCCGGACATTGCCGAAGGACATCTCCGTCAGCGGCGATCCAGGCTTCACAATAGGATACACATTCTCCTCAGGCTCGACTTGAAAGTCCATCATCACCGGCCCGGGTGTTTCCAGACCCTCCAGCAGAATCCGTTTCACATCTTCGGGTTTTGTGGCCCGCAGGCCTTTGACTCCATAGGCTTCGGCCAGCTTGACGAAGTCGGGCGCCTGGGTCATGTCGGTCTGGGAGTAGCGGCGTCCGTAGTAGAGCTCCTGCCACTGGCGGACCATGCCGAGATAAAGATTGTTCAGGATGACGACTTTGACGGGAAGGCCGTAATGGACCACTGTAGCCAGTTCCTGGATATTCATCTGGATACTGCCGTCTCCCGCCACATCCACCACGATCCGGTCCGGGCAGGCCACCTGGGCGCCGATGGCGGCGGGCAATCCGAACCCCATCGCTCCCAGTCCTCCAGAGGTGAGGAAGGTATTCGGTTCATCGAAACGGTAAAACTGGGCCGCCCACATCTGGTTCTGGCCCACCTCGGTGGCGATGATCGCCCTCCCCTCCGTGAGCTGATAGAGCTTTTCAATGACATACTGGGGTTTGATGTTCTGGTTGCGGCAGTATTGCAGGGGCATTTCCGCCTTCCATTGACGGAGCTGTCTGTGCCAGTGCCGGATTTGCAATTTGGGCAGAGTCAGCCTCTGTTCGTCGATGAGCCGATTGAGGGTCTTGAGCGCCGGTCCGCAGTGGCAGACCATGGACACATCGGCCCGGATAACCTTGTCGATGGAGACAGGATCAATATCGATGTGAATGAGCCGCGCATGGGGGGCAAATGCCGAGACCTTGGATGTGACGCGATCATCGAACCGGACGCCGACAGCCATGAGCACGTCACACTGGCTGACGGCCATGTTGGCATAGTAGGCGCCGTGCATGCCCACCATGCCGGTCCAGAGCGGATCGGTGCCGGGAAAGGCGCCCATCCCCATCAGGGTCGATGCGACCGGGATCTGAAGTTTTTTTACGAACGAACGGAAGACCTCTGAGGCTTTCCCGAGAATCACCCCTCCCCCGACGATGATAAGCGGTCTCTTCGCCTTTAAAAGCAGTTTCAGGGCTTCGTTGCAGGGTCTTTCCAGATCCGGGCAGGCCTCCTCCGCGGGAGGGACGGCGGCAGGGGGGACATCCGCTTCGATGACCGACTGAATCACATCCTTGGGAAGATCGACGAGAACCGGCCCTGGTCGTCCCGAACGGGCAATCTGAAAGGCCTCCCGGATCGTACCCTGCAAATCTCCGATCCGCCGGACCAGAAAGTTGTGTTTCGTGCAGGTCCGGGTGATGCCGGTGATGTCCACTTCCTGGAAACCGTCGTTGCCGATCATGGCCGTGGTAACCTGCCCCGTGAGAACGACCACGGGAATGGAATCCATGTAGGCGTTAGCAATCCCGGTCACCGTGTTGGTGGCGCCGGGTCCCGATGTGACCAGACAGACGCCGACCCGACCTGAAGCTCTGGCGTAACCGTCAGCGGCATGGATGGCCCCCTGTTCGTGCCGCACCAGGATGTGCCGGATATTCTGCCGGAACATCTCGTCATAGATATCCATGACGGATCCTCCCGGATAACCGAAGAGGGTGTCGACTTTTTCCTCTTTCAGGGCCTTAAAAAGGATCTGCGATCCTGTCTGTTGCATGGCTTCTCTCCTCCGTTTCTATTTTTCCAAAAAAAACCGTTACCAGGGGATGGTAACGGTTTAAAGTTGGATCTTTTTTCAGGAACAGACCATCACCCAGCCCCTATCCAAGAGGGAATAATTATCCCAATAATTATTGCGATCTGCACGAGGCCGATTCTGGTCTTGTCTTTTTTCATAAACCCTTCCACAAAATGCGATTCTTCAATAACAGACCGTCTTCATCTTGTCAAGCGGATTTTTTAAGTCATCAGCTCAGGGACCGAAAAATGAACGCGCTTTTCCTTCGCCCCTTCCGGCGCCTCCATTTCCATGATCCACTATATGTTGTGGTTTGCCTTCGCGTCGCCACATTCCATTGTATTTTTTCTTTACAAACCCCTTTTTTTCTGTTAGAATCCGCCAAAATTCGGCTATCTATAGGATTTTTAAAGAAGATGAGACTCAGGAAGCTGGAAATAACCGGTTTCAAATCCTTCCGGGAAAAGGTCGTCGTTGATTTCTCCCCCGGTATCAGCGGTATCGTCGGCCCGAACGGCTGCGGCAAGAGCAACATCGCCGACGCGATCCGCTGGGTCATGGGCGAGCAGCGCGTCAGGACGCTCCGCGGGAAGAAGATGGAGGACGTGATCTTCAACGGCTCGGAGGAGGTCGCCCCCGTCGGGATGGCCGAGGTCTCGATGATGCTCGCGGCGGATGAGCAGAAATTCCCGGGAAACTACGCGGAGTGCAGCGAGGTGATGATCACACGGCGCCTTTTCCGCGAGGGGGAGAGCGAATATACGATCAACAAGATTCCCTGCCGCCTTCTGGACGTCAGGGAATTTTTCATGGGGACGGGGGTCGGCGCCCGCACCTATTCCCTCGTCGAGCAGAACAGCGTCGCCACCCTCGTCGAGGCGAAACCGGAGGAGAGGCGGCAGTTCATTGAGGAGGCAGCCGGCATCTCCAAGTACAAGAGCCGGAAGGAGTCGGCCATCCGGAAGATGGAGGCGACCCGGGAGAACCTGGTCCGCCTGAACGATATCATCCGGGAGGTCAGGATGCAACTGAACGCGATCTCCCGGCAGGCAAAGAAGGCGGAGCAGTTCAAGATCCTCAAGAAGGCCGTCAAGGAAGCCGAACTGGCCGTCTCCCTCCAGGCCTACGCCGAGCTGTCGAACCGCCGGAACTCCCTGGATGACGCAAAAAATGCACTCAAAATCAGAGATATGGATGTCAGGACCCGCATGCAGGGAATCGAGGCCGCCCTGGAGGAACTGAAGGCGGATATCCTGGAAAACGAAAACCTCATCTCTGCCCACCAGGAAAAGCTCTACAGCACGAAAAATGCCATCAACATCAAGGAACAGGGGATCGAATTCGCCCGGCGGAAGATCGACGATCTGGCCGCGAGAAGGCAGAGGGGCATCGCGGAGAGCGAGGCCCTCAGGGAGCGGGAGGAGGAAACCCAAAGAGAGATCGCCGCTCTCAGGGCGGCGGCAGCGGAGGCGGACGGGACGATCGGCGGGCTCCGGAAGAGCGTGGCCGATCATGAGCAGGACCTGGAAGAACTCCGGAAAATGGACCGGACTTGCCGGCAGGAACTGGAAGAGAAGAAGATCCAGTACATTGACATCGTCACGGAAAAGGCCAAGCTGAAGAACGCCGTCGCCAGCCTCACCCGCATGATCGAAGACCTCGGAAAGAGGGAGGAGCGGGAGAACCGGGAGATCGAGGAAAACGAGAAGCGGGCCGAGGCGCTCCGCCGCACG
>JAHJQP010000166.1 GCA_018819165.1 Pseudomonadota bacterium | reverse complement strand
CTCCCCATCCTCGACCTTCCTCAGTTCGCTTATCGAGAGCTGGATGGCATTTTTAAAACTGAGCGCCCTGGCCTGGACGCGGATCAGATCGCCCTTTTTGAACGCCTTGTCCCAGGCCAGGGCATTTTCCCAGATCTTCCCATCCACATCCCCTGTCCGATCCCTCAGACGGAGGTTCAGATAGGGAGATCCCTTCTGGGAGTAGGCCAGATTCTTCTCCGCCGCGAGAAAAACCTCGCTCACCTTGTCGCCGGTCTTGAGATCTTTCACGTAACCCGATTTTGATTTCAAATGATTACCGCCCTTCATCAAAATTGATCCTCATTTTTCCTGCCTCTCCCGGAGGATCCGGTGATCGCCCGCCCGCATGGTCAGCCTGGTCATATCAAAATACTCCATCAGCGGAATGATGAACTTCCGGGAAAGCCCGGTGAGATCCCTGAAACTGGCCGGCGTCGCCTGCACTTCCCGGAGGAGAAGCTGCCGGTAATCCTCCCGAAGTCGCGCCAGGGCATCCCGGTGGAAGTGGAGATCTTCGCTGATCCGGACCAGGTCGCCCTCGCGGGTCATCACCTGGATGAGACTCGTGATCTCTTTTTTCCGGTCGGGAAACCGCTCCAGCACCTCCCGCGCCGTGGGCGGCGCCAGCCCCCCTTCGCGGTAGACGGCGGAGAGCGCTTCGCGAAGATTTCCCATCTCCTCCTTGAGTTGGACATGGTGTCCCGTCAGGCGGATATTTTCCTTCTCGGCGACGAGCTCGCCCCGCTTTTCCAGGTCCCTGAGCGCCATCCCGAAGATCTTCTGTCCCACCCCCTCGCCCAGCCCGAGCATCGTCCGCATCTCCTCCCGGGAGAGCCCATCCTTCAGCGGAAACCGTTCATGGTAAGTCTGAAGCTCCTGAAGGATGTTTGCCTGGAGGTCTCCATAAACCGGATGGGAAAGGACCCTCATCTCGTCCCGGTCGACGAGGACAGCCTCTTTCGCGCTGAACATTCCCTCCAGTATTCGCCGCAGTTCCTTCCCACGGATGCCGGTTCTGACAATGAGGCGGGATTCGGTGATCCCTCCCATCCCGGCCCTCGCAAGGACGGTGGCCACCCTCTCCGCCTCTGCGCCGCCGACCAGTCGCCGGAATTCCTGCAGAACCGCTTCCGCTGATCGTTTGTGTTTCGCGGGCAAGGGATCGACGATTACACCCCCCCCGATCGTCGTCATGGGGGAATAGCTCCGGATGACGAACCGGTCCCCGGCCACGGCGGCCAGGGGACTCTCCAGAACGAGCTGGGAATAGCCCTCTTCTCCGGGTTCCATTTCGTCCCGATCGAGGAGGATCGATCGCGCCATGATTTCGCTGGTCCCCGTATGGAGCCGGACGAGGGTCCGGTTCTTCATCTTCCTGCCAACGCCGGCGAGATGACGGTATACGACGTCGAGACGTTGCGATGGGACCAGGGTGTCGGGCCCGGCGAGGAGATGTCCCCGCTCGACGGCCGCCCTTTCGATCCCCTGTAGATTGATGGCCGTTCTCTGACCGGCTTCAGCGGTCTCGACAGACCGGTTGTGGACCTGAATCCCCCGCACCCTGGCCCGGAGCCCGACTGGAGAGACCTCCACCTCCTGGCCGGTAGTCACTTTTCCGGAAATCAACGTCCCCGTGACGACGGTGCCGAACCCCTTCATCGTAAAGACCCGGTCGACCGGCAGGCGGAAAAGACCGACATCGGCCGCCTCTTCCACCTCGCCGGCCGCCTGCTCAATCGTTTGCAACAACTCTGGAAAACCGTCTCCGGTCAGCGAAGAGACAGGAACGACCGGTGCCTCCTCCAGGAATGTCCCGCGGAGAAACTCGCGGACATCCTCACAGATCAGCGTCAACCACTCATCATCCACCATGTCAATCTTTGTGAGGGCGACGAACCCCTTCCGGATCCCAAGGAGGGTGCAGATTTGGAGGTGCTCCCTCGTCTGCGGCATGACCCCCTCGTCGGCGGCGATGATCAGAACGACCAGATCGATGCCGGCGGCCCCGGCCACCATGTGCCTGACAAACCGCTCGTGGCCGGGGACATCGACAACCCCGAGGATCCGGCCGTCGGGAAGGGTCAGGGACGCAAAACCGAGCTCGATGGTGATCCCCCGCTCTTTCTCCTCCTTGAGCCGGTCGGTGTCCACACCGGTGAGGCGTTTGATCAGCGCCGTCTTGCCGTGGTCCACATGACCCGCCGTCCCCATCACGATATGTTTCATGCGCTGGAAAATAACAGACTCACCGGCTTTTCACAACCGCAAATATAGGTAACTTCAACCACTCCTTTGGATAATTCAATAGTGATTCAAAGCCGGGTATTCCGAACCCAATCCGGCAGGGATCTCTAACACACTTTAACCTAAATGATGTTGGGATTTTATCGATTATTTACTGAAGTCGAGGTTTGCGATAGATGCGCCTGTATAGCAGCTTTCCTTCCATAATATGCAGGAGTGATAAAGAAAAAATGAAATGCACCGGTTATTGGTGCCACCTACAAACAAACGGCGGCTAATAATTGGAGCTATCGAAGCTTATCGATAGAAATGCTGAACGGCATGCATCGGCGGCTGTAAGCCATCCGGTGGGTTCGATTGTTATGTTACTCAGCTATTTAAGCCTGTTCAATAATTCAATTTCAGGACCGGGCTTTTCTTTCCGGTCGCGAGGTAGTCAAAAATAATGTCCTGGGTGAGGACGATATCATGTTTAACGGTATGGATGGTCACGTTGTCAATGCCCTTGTAAAAGTTGGTCTCTTCCATGCGCTAAGATCAGAAAAACGTTGTATCCTTTCGGACCGATACCGGCGTAACAATCGACTACCCGGGAGATGGAATTCATGTCGATGGCGGAAAAATAGGCGATGAAATCCATCTCCTGTCACGCCATCTCAGTGAAATCACGAGCAAGTCCCGGAAAGCGATCGTTATTTAGGTATACATTCGTTTTCAAACGGAGAAATCATCTCTTTCAAACCGCGTATATCAAAAGTAGTTATTACCGGATTAGAACCGTAAGGTGTAAACTGAAATAACAGCGACTTGTGCGTCATCATCTGTTTAATAATATCTCTTGGGTCGTTGAAAAACAAACTTTGTTGGTCGGTAGATATTAACCGTCTCATAATTGTCTTGACATGATTTGAGGAAAGTGTTATACTTGCATTCATGAAAACTACAACAACTATGGATGCAAGAAAGTTGAGTCATTCGATGCTGACCGAATTGCGGAAACGTGGGGTGACG
>JAHJQP010000165.1 GCA_018819165.1 Pseudomonadota bacterium | reverse complement strand
CGGGGACCAGCCGGTTTATATGCTCCGCTCCTGCCCCTTCCAGTAAGGTTCCCGCAAAATCCGTTTCAGAACCTTGCCGGTTGCGGTGCGCGGGAAATCCTCGACGATTTCTACGGACCGTGGACGCTTGTACCCGGCCAGGTTCATCTTGCAGTAATCGAGGATTTCCTGTTCACTGATGTGTTGCCCCTCCACGATCGTCACCAGGGCCTTGATCTCTTCCCCCCACTCCGGATGGGGAATGCCGAAAACCGCCACTTCGGAAATCTGCGGCAGCTTCGAGATGGTCTCTTCGATTTCCGCAGGATAGACATTTTCACCGCCGCAGATGATCATGTCGTGCTTGCGGTCACTCAAGTAGTAGTACCCTTCTTCGTCGAAGAAGGCCACATCTCCTGCGGTCACCCATTCGCCGTCGATGGCCTGCCGGGTTTTTTCCGGATCCTTGTAGTAGCCGACAAAGGCGGAGCGCGCCTTTGCCCAGAGCACCCCGGGCTTTTGCGGTTGAGTGATCGGGTTGCCCTCTTCGTCCACAAGTTTGATTTCGATGTCCGGGTTCGGCTGCCCGATGCTGCGCACTTTTCGTGTCTGGTCTCTGTGCCGCAGGGTGGTCAGGGCTCCGGTTTCCGTAGAGCCGTACCCCTCGCTGAACCGGGCTTTTTTGAAGAACTTGAGGGCTTCTTCCTTAGTTCTGGTCAGCAGCGGAGCCGATGAACTGCCCAGAGAAGTGAGGGAATCGAGGTTGTACTTGGATTTGACTTCATCGGGAAGTTCCAGTATCCGGGTGATCATGGTGGGAACCATGGAACTGGTGGTCACCTTTTCGTTCTGGATGAGCGACAAAATCTTCTCGGGGTCGAATTTGCCCGAGGGAAAGATGACATTGGTCCCTCCCACCCAGAAGGTGATCAGGGTAGCCCAGACGCTGTTGGAGTGGCATATGGGGATAACGGCCAGCATCACCCGCTCGGACATATCGATATCGGGTCGATTGGCCGTACGGACAAAGACATTTTTGACGATGTCCTGGGTTCCGCGGATCGAATTCATGGCGCCCTTGGGAAAACCCGTGGTTCCGGAAGTGTATCCGAAGTAGAAAATATCCTCTTCCTTTTGATCCACATCGGTGGGTTCATGTCCGGGTTTTCCGGCAATGAAGTCCTCGTAATTCATAAAGCCTGCAGGCGTCTGGTCCCTGGGGCCGATGACGATGATATTTTCTTTTTTGACGTTCGGAACACGGTCCGGATTGATATTTCCAAAAAGTTCCACACCCACGAAGAGACCGACCGAATCCGAATTTTTGATCACATATTCCATTTCCGAAGGAACGAGCCGGAAATTTATGGGAACCGAAATGACATTGGCACGGGCCAGTCCGTGATAAATTTCCAGAAACTCGATGTTGTTGTACATGATGATCGATATTTTTTCCTGCCGCTTGAACCCTTTTTGCAGGACCGCGTGGGCCAGTTGATTGGCCCTGGTGTTGAGTTCCTTGTAGGTGACCCGTTTGTCCTCGAAAACGGCGCACACCTTATCCGGGTATCTCCAGGAACTGATTCTCAAGCCGTCGGCTAAATTCATACGAATCTCCCCCTTGCTTCCATAAAACAAACCTGTCGCGGGTGCATAAAAAAACGCCGATATAACCCGCTGCCGGCGGAAGGGTCATGGCCGCAGTCCCATGCAGGTTATGATCGGCGTTCGGATGGGGCTACTTTCTTTCCAGGGTGATGGCAAAACCCATTCCACCGCCGATACACAGGGTTGCAAGCCCCTTCCTGTAGTTCTTGCGATTCATTTCCATGGCCAGAGCATAGGTGATCCGGGCGCCGGTGCAGCCGATGGGATGGCCGATGGAAATCCCGCCGCCGTTGACGTTCACCTTGTTCCAGTCCATTTTCAGCTCCCGCATGCAAGCCAGGGCCTGGGAGGCAAAAGCCTCGTTCAATTCGGTGCATTCGATCTCTTCCATGGTCCAGCCGGCTTTTTTGAGGGCAAGGCGCGTGGCGGGAATCACCCCGCATCCCATATAGGCCGGATCGACGGCGCCGGCCGAAAAGGACTTGACGTAAGCCAGCGGCTTGAGGCCATAGGCATCCGCTTTTTCTTTGGACATCAACAGAAGCGCCGCCCCTGCGTCATTGATCCCCGAAGCATTGCCGGCGGTCACCGTTCCATCCTTCTTGAAAAAGGGTTTGAGACTCGCCATCTTTTCCATGGTCGTCTCCATAGGCTTTTCATCCACCTCGAATACGATATCCCCTTTTTTGGAGGGAATGATAACCGGTACAATTTCAGCCTTGAGAATGCCGCTGGCGATGGCGGCTCTTGCCCTCTGATGGCTCTCAAAACCGAGCCTGTCCTGGTCCTCGCGGCTGATGCCGTATTTCTCCACGATATTTTCCGCCGTCACACCCATATGATAGTTGCCATAAAGCTCCCAGAGGCCGTCGTAAACCATCAGGTCAACAGCTTCCGCGTTGAACATCCTTGCGCCTTCACGCAATTTGGGCAAGGTGTAGGGAACCAGGCTCATGTTCTCCATGCCGCCGGCGATCACAACATCGGCATCCCCCGTCTGGATGGATTGGGCGGCCAAAGCGATGGACTTCATTCCCGAAGCGCAGACTTTGTTTACGGTGAAAGCCGGCGTCTCCTTGGGCATACCGGCATAGATGGCTGCCTGGCGGGCAGGGTTCTGTCCCTGACCTGCCTGGAGCACGTTGCCCATGATCACTTCGTCGACTTCGATTTCCCGGGCGGATTCATCCCACTTCCAGTATTTTTTCTCCAGATCGATCAGTTCTGTCCCTTTGAGTTTCGTCGGTGCGCATTCAGTCATGCCGGAGCTTGCCTTGGGCTTCAGGCCGGCCCGTTTCATACATTCCCGTATGCAGATCGCACCCAGCTGGGCCGCAGGAATATCCTTTAAAGTTCCCAGAAAATTACCCACCGCCGTCCTTGCACCGTTGACAATAACCACTTCTCTCATGCTATTCCTCCTTGTCCGCAACGTTTCATTGATCTCGTGCCGTCCATAAAGATTTCCCTTGTCCTGCCGCTTGGCTCCCTCCTCCCCTTCTTCCAAAAGCTCGATAAGGCAGTGCTTATCTTCGCCGTCTTTGCATTTGCCCCAAACGAATGTCCGCCCTTCGGGTTCCCTTTCGATGAAATCTTTTACCCCTGACCATGTCAGGAGTTTACTCAATAAACTATATTTGGTACCGAGCGAATGTCAAGAGAAAAATCCTGAAAAGGTTTCATTTTCAGGAGCGTACAGGCTGCCGGGAGAAGCGGAATCATCAAACGCCGGGCTGTGCTACCGCAGCTGGCTCTTGTCCTTGGGATAGCAGAAATAGCCGTCCTCCCACGGAGGAACGAACATGTAACCCTGCTTGCCGTCGTTCCACTCCACGATACCATGGGTGCACGGACCGTTCTTGGTGGTGAAGGGACGGAGTTTCCTGCGCAGGACCTGCTCCAGGACGCGGCCGAGTGCCAGCATCCTCATGATATTGATCCCCGTCTCGATGCCGAGTTCATCGAGCATGACCAGCGTGTCTTCCGAAGAGCAGTTGCCGACATCGACGCCGTCGAGGTAGTTTGGGCCCGTGCCCTTCCCCGCAAAGTTGTCCACGATGAATGCCGGCTGGCCGCCCAGGGCCCCAAGAGATGCCTCGACGAGTCTTGCTCCGCCCATGACGCTGGCGAAGGTATTGGCCAGACCCATGCCCCGGGTATCATGGAAGTGGGCGATGCGATACGTGGCTTCGTTGTCGTACTTGCCGAACTCATCCACGAGGCGTGCCATGTACTCGTAACTCCGGACCGGATTGCTCTCGCCCGTGGTGTCGCAGGGGGTGAAATCGCGGAGGCCGTTATCGAGGCCCCATTTGATGAGATCGACTGTGTTTTGCACGGGGACGGGACCGTCGCAGGGCGACCCGTACACGCAAGCAATGGCCATATTGAGCTTGACGCCGCTGTCCTTGAGGATGTTGAACATCTCCTTGATCTCCGGCTTGTATTCATCCCTCGTCCGGCCGGAGTTCCGCTTCCCGTGGAGGTCCGCTGCGGAGATGGTGAGGGCCATGGAGTCGACGGGATGTCCCTTCTCCCGGGCGGCCACGGCGCGTTTGGCGGCGGCTGGCGTCATCCCGTAAGTCTTGTAATGAATCCCCTCCACGCGCTTCAATCCTGCAAGGACCTCCTCGGCATCCTTCGACTGGACGAGAAACTTGGGATGGGAGAAGTTTGTCACTTCCACATGCTTGTATCCACAGGCGATGAATTCATTGATGAACCATACTTTCGTTTCGACGGGCAGATAGGTATCGATGGCTTGGATTCCGTCCCGGGCAAAGAGCTCCATTACATCGATTTTCTTCGGCATCGATCCTTTGATGTCCAATTTCATACGAACCTCCTTTTGTATAATTTTTAGTGGTTTTTAATACACTGAAATCGCCCCTATGTCAAGTATTTTT
>JAHJQP010000028.1 GCA_018819165.1 Pseudomonadota bacterium | reverse complement strand
GATCATTTTCTGGTCGGGGTGGTCGGTCAGGATTTCCTCTTCGATCTCCGGATTCAGTCGCCGATCAACACGGCCTATGCGCTGCATGAGGCGGACGGGGTTCCAGTGGATATCGTAGTTGATCAGGCGTGTTGCATCCTGAAGATTCAAGCCTTCGGAAAGCACATCCGTGGCTATCAGGACACGGGATTCATCGAGACCTTCCTCTTTTAGTGCGGCAGATGAGGAATCATTGTAATAGGGGGCGAACTGGCGGATGATCTCTCCCCGATCGCGCGACGTGGCGCTGTCTACCTCGTCAATGCCCTCTATCCCCGCTTCCAGGAGTTGTTTTTTCAGATAGCGCGCCGTGGTCAGATACTCCGTAAAGATTATGACTTTGTGTTTCTTGAGGGCAGCATCGCTTTTAAGCAGGCGAGTAAGGGCGCGTAGCTTATCATCGTTGGAGGGCTTGAATTTATCGAGCTCTTTGAGAAATTCGGTGATCTGATCCATGTCGAGAAAGGTTTCGGCCAGGATCTCTTCTACACGGTATTCATCCCGGTTGAGTTCTTCCACGTCCTCCAGCATCTCCTCGGTAATAAGATCGTCATCGCCCAGATCCTCTCGATCCCCTTCGAAAAATTCGTTTCTTTGTTCGCTTACATGACGGATCGGATCTTTGTGAATGGCCTTCCAGCGGTCCAGGTAGGCGATTTCCGAGGAGGTTTTGCTGTTCTTCGTGGCAAAGGCCAAGAGCTTCACCAGCAGGGTGTCGCAGGATAGATTGAAAGCATAGACGGAACTCTCAAAGCGTTTGAGGAACAGCGTCCGGATCAGGCCAACCACCTCCTTTTGCCGCCCTGCCGTCAGGGGATCAATCGAGGCGTCGGGACCTTTGTAATAGGCCAGAGGGTAGTACATGGCCAGGGAAAAGAGTGGCTTCGCCCTCGAGAATGCCTCTTCCAGCATGGACAAGAGCCTGCCGTAGGTCTTCTTGATGGAATAGTGAGCAACCTGGGGATCCCCCCGACGGGGGAAAAGAGCCGCATAGCTGCCCTGCTGGAGCTGGCTGGCCTTCACGTAGGCCCGGCTGCGCTGCACGACGAGGGCGCGGAATAGATTGTCGTTTAGAAGGACCCTCTCCGCTTCCACGGCGTTGGTATCCATTCCGACATTCTCTTCCGCTTGCCCGAGAACGATCTGTTCCAAGTCTTTTTCCATCTTGCGGAAGTGGCCGGCGAGGGAGTGGATGCCCAGGGTAGATTTGAAAAAATCGGGTTTGCGACGGCTGAAGAGCTCAATCATGTGCTGAAGGTCAATGAGGCGGTTGTTGATAGGCGTGGCCGTCAGCAGAAAGAGGCTTTTCCCCTCCGCTATATCGTACAGGCGGCGGTAACGGGTGATCCGGCCTGATTCTTCCCCTTTAACGCCTGGATTACGAAAATGGTGGGCTTCGTCAATGACAATTACATCGGCCATCTCCTTGATGCGTTCGAGACGAACCGGGAATTCCCCTCCGCGGAGGAGATCCGTGTGGTTGTAAATGGCCAGGTTGCTGAAGTCCCCGCCGCCGATGTGGGGCAGGTAGCGCCGGAAGGCGCTCTCCCAGACAGGCTTGCGGGCCGCCTTGGGGACGAGGAGAACGACGCGCTTGCGCTCGTGGAGGACGAGCCGCTCGATGACCATCAGGCCGATGAAGGTCTTTCCCAGACCGACACCGTCGCAAAGGAACGCACCTCCGTGCTGCCTGGCGATCTTCATCAGGGACTGATAACCTTCCCGTTGATACTGGTCGAGGACGGAATACATGCGGGATTTACTTCGCTCCCATTCTCCTGCCGTCATCTCATGGGCACGGAAGAACTCCTGGAGTGCCTTGGCATAGACCTCGAAGGGGCTGTATTCCTTCGTATGGCGTTCGATGACCCGGAGGATTTCTTCGGTGATTTCGTGCGCCTCGCTCCAGTGCCGTTCGTACCACTCCTGGAGGATCTCCACCTCCCGCCGGATCTGGATGTTCAGTTCGACGTTGTCTATCAGGCCGGGATGGGTGAAATTGCTGGAGCCGACCAAGGCTGCCGAACCGACGACGGCGTGCTTCGCATGGGTGATATAGGCCTTGGCGTGGAATTTTTCTTTGGTATAGATGCGGCATTCGATCTGCCGCTTCCGGAGGGCATCGACGATGGCGGGGACACCGGTCAGGAAATCGTTACGATCCTTCTCCCGCTCGATGCTGGCATCGAGGATCGTTCCGGCCGATTTGACGCCGTCGAGGAGGGCCTGCCGGGTCCGTCGCGAAACCTCATCTCCCATGAGGATTCGCAGTTTTTCCAGCTTCTGCCATTGGCCGTCCAGGGCCAGGAGGGCGCCGATCTCGAAGAAGCCTGTGGCAATATCGAACGAAACGGACAGGTCAGCCCATTGTTCCAGGTAGTTCCGGACCTTCCATTCCCGGTCGCTATTGTCCACGATGAACAGTTCGCCGCCCTGATTCTTCATCATCCCCCTATCCATTCCGATCGAGAGAACTGTCGTATGACGTTATGAATATAATATTCTCCCACCGCCGGCCCGGCCAAAGGCGGACGCAGAGCCTGGTTCATTCCGTCAGGGCCAGGGCGAACGAGACGGCTTCAGCCACTTCCACCATCCTGGATCTGGACAGCGTTGCGATCAGCGGGCCGATCTTGCCCTTGGATACGGTCTGCAGGTGATCACAGTTGACAACGCATTCCCGAGGCAAGCCATCTGCCTTGGTCAAAAGAACTTCGCTGGGGATGTCGCGGATCATGGTTGTGACCGGTGCAATGGTGACCTCTCCCAAGTACTCGATCACAGGGTCCCGGCTGAGAATCAACACCGGTCGATTCTTGTCGGGGTGTTGAAACTTGTACCACCGAATCTCGCCCCTCCTCATTCATCACCCCATTTCTGTTCCTCTTCCCACACGCTGAACTCACCCTCGGAAACAGGTTTTTTGAGATATCCCTGACGATGCCTTTCCTCCAGTTTCTCCATTCTGATGCGGGCTATCGCCCGCTGGAGTGCGGCCCGGGTAAATGCTGATCGTGTCGTGTGCAATTCCTTGGCCACGCTATCCACGGCGTCAATCAGGTCTTCATCCAGCGTCATTTGCACGGTTCTCATCTCTATCACCATTGTTGTTATGTTGATTTTAATAGCTATGATACCCAACTTTCAGCAGATGTCAACCTCCTTATTGTCGCCCCGGCCGGAGCCGAAACAGCACAACAGGGATGGGTGGTATTTGACGACGTGCCGACGCGAGGGCTGGCCGGCCGCCAGGGGGCGCAACTGCTTGATCTCCTCGATCCGGGCGGCGGTCCGGGCGGCTATGTCCAGTTCTTCAGGCTCGTATTCGAAGGTCAGTTCGTCAAAAGCCTCGGCCCCGATGGGCCAGTCCAACTCGTCACGGAGGTAGGCGATCAGGGTGGGAATGTCGCGGACGGAACGGACGCGGTCGAGAGGGTCAGAGGTCATCGATGCCTCCGGATTCCTGAAAATCCTTTTCAGGGGGAACCTTCAGTATCTTACCCCATTCTTCACCGGCCTTCCGGAATCGATCCGCAAAGGCCTTGTCCTTCAGTTGATCTTCCAGGTACCGTTCGAAATTCGTTTTTCTTTTCATAGCGATTGCAGTTTTTCCACCTTCACCCCCGGGATCTTCTCGAAATCCCGGATGTTGACCGTGGCGACGGTGTAATCCAGGGAAATGGCGGTGGCGGCGATGATGAGATCGTGGGCGCCCACGGGCCACCTCTTTTGGGCGATGGCAGCCCAGATGCGAGCGTAGATCCGGCCGACCGTCAGATCGAAGGGAAAAACCGGAAAGGATTC
>JAHJQP010000027.1 GCA_018819165.1 Pseudomonadota bacterium | reverse complement strand
GTGTTCGTTCGCACGGATCGCTCCACGAACGGGAGATCCCTATCTATGCCCTTGGAGCGGGTCCGCTTGCGATCCGGCCGCGATCCAACCCCGAGGTTGCGGCCTGGCTTTTTTCTTAGCGGTTGTTGAATCGGATCTCGCCGCCTGTCTGCCCTCACCGAGACCCGGGGGGCGAGGCGCCTTCTCAACTGAAAGCTTCATGAAAGTCTCTTCCGGAATAATCAATATCAGCGAAGTCCCCGGCTGTATTCGGAGGCCCATTGATCGACCATGTCGATGAGGCTCTGGAGCGGCCGGGACAGATACTTGTCCTTGTGGTGAATAAGATAGAATTTCCGCGTCATGGACGGGTCCGACAGGGGGATCGCCCTGAGCTTTCCCATCTCGATCTCCTTGCTGACGACGCGCCGCGTGATTATGGCGATCCCCACTCCCTCCTCCACGGCGGTCTTGATCGCCTCGTTGTTGGAGAGCTCGAGGGGAATCGTGAGATTAATATTGTGCTTCCCGGCAAACTCTTCGGTGCTCTTCCGGGGCGCCGATCCCTTCTCATGGACGATGACGGGCTGCCCCGCCAGATCCTCGGGTTCGATGACAGCCTTCAGCGCGAAAGGGTGTCCCGGGGGGACGATGATCTGGTAGCTGTCCTCCAAGATTTCCCGCATGAAGAGTTTCTTGTGGGGAACGGGATAGGAGATGAATCCAAGATCGTTGCTGAGCGCCGCGGTTTTCTCCACGATCTGCTCCGTCGGCAGGAGATCCACGGAAATCCTGATCCTGGGGTTCGCGTTGCTGAAACGGTTGATGATGAATGGGAGGTAATAAGAGCCGAAACTCTCGCTGGAGAGGATGCGGATGAAGCCGCGTTTCCTCTGCTGAAAATCCCGGAGGCTTTCTTCCGCCTGATTCTCCATCTCGAAGATGGATTCGGCGATGCCGTAAAGGACTTCCCCCGCATCGGTCAGGGCCATCTTCTTTCCGAAGCGGTTGAATAGTTTGATCTCGTAATACTCCTGGAGACGCTGGATTCCCTTCGTGACGGCTGGTTGGGTGATGCACATAGCCTCTGCGGCGGCGCTCAGACTTCCGTGTTTTGCGGCCATGTAGAAGAGTTTGAGTTGGTTAAGGTTCATGACAATCAATTATCTATAGCGTGAAATTTATTATTTTGACTTATTTTACGTTGATCTTTAGCAATTTGTCAAGGCTTCTCGCGGCTGCACTTTATCCTTGACTTGAGCGCTCAGTAATTATAGAAGCACAGACAATATGCCGGTTCATCACCTGGTGGGGTAAGCCCTCGACGGTTGAGCAGAGGGCGGGAATGAGTCGCAGCGGGACGGGGGCTATAAAGGAAGCTATTAAAGAGGTTCATCATCATATCAGGGAGGTAAGGATAATGAGTATCGAGTTGAGAGCGCCGATGCCGGGTAAGATTCTTGAGGTTATGGTCAATGTGGGTGACAAGGTCAATGAAGACGACGAAGTCATCATGCTGGAGGCCATGAAGATGGAAAATCCGATTTACGCGCCTGCCGGCGGGACCGTAAAGGAGATCAAGGTCAAAGCCAATGACAGCGTCGAAACCGAACAGATCATGATGGTCATCGAGTAAAAAGCTCGCTTCAGGACATTTCAGGGATAGTCATAATGAAGAAGGCACAGACCTGGCCTGTGCCTTCTTTATTATGTCGGAATCATATTTCGGTGCGGTGCGGGTGCTCAGGCTGCCTTTTCGACCTCGCTCAAGCACGCCTCGATGATATCCAGCGCCCGGTCCATCTCTTCGCGCGTGATCGTCAGGGCGGGCGTCAGCGTGAGGATGTTCCCCATCGTGAGCTTGAAACTGAGGCCGCGGTTGAGGGCGGCATACATGACTGTCTCCGCTTCTTCCGTGGCCCGCTCGCCGGTCGCCCGGTCTTTCACCAGCTCGATGCCCAGGAAGAGTCCCAGACCGCGGACATCGCCGATCAGGGGGTGCCGCTGCATCATCTCCGTCATCCGCCCGAGGGCATGCTGTCCGAGCTCGCGGGCATGCTGCGCCAGCTCCTTTTCCTCCACATAGCGGATCGTCGCCAGGGCTGCAGCGCAGGCGACAGGGCTTTTTTCGTGGGTGTAGTGGCCCAGGGCGCGGTTCCCGGCCACATCGAGCCCCTCCCGGGCGATGAGGGCCGCCAGAGGGAAGACGCCCCCGCCCAGCCCCTTGCCGAGGACCAGCATGTCGGGGATGACGTCAAAATTTTCGCAGGTGAACATCCGGCCGGTCCGGCCGAGGGCATGGGGGATCTCATCGAAGATGAGCAGTGCGCCGTGACGGTCGCAGGCTTTCCGGATGATCTGCCAGTATTCGGGTTTCGGGATGTAGGGGGTGCTCCGGATCGGCTCGGCGATCACGGCGGCGACATCCCCTTCTTTCTCCAGGACGTATTCCACGTAGCGGGCGCACATCATATCGCAGCCGCCGCGGCCGCGACATTCATAGATGCAGTGGTATTCGTCGGGAGGCGGAACATGTTCCGTGCCGGGCAGGAGCGGACCCATGTCCTGCCGGAAGATCGCCTCCCCGCCGATGGAGATCGCATCCAGCGACGCCCCATGAAAAGAGTCCCACATGGAGATCGTTTTGTGGCGGCCGGTGGCGATGCGGGCGAGCTTGAGGGCCATGCCGATCGCCTCGGCCCCGCCCGGACAGAAGAGGACGCGGTTCAAGTCCCCCGGGGCGATCTCGGCGAGCTTCCGGGCCAGATCGACGGCGACGCGGTTCGTATAGCGCCGGGTGCAGAAGGAGAGCCGGTCGAGCTGTTCCTTGATTGCGGCAATCACCGCCGGGTTGGCGAAGCCGACCTGATGGACGTTGTTCCCGTGGAAGTCCATGTAGCGCCTGCCCTGGATGTCTTCGATCCAGATTCCTTCGCAGGCGCGCATGGCATTGAGGCAGGGGGTGGAGAGGGACTGTTTGAGGAAGTATTTTTCGTCCTCCGCGAGGAGCGCCCGCGTCTCCTCATTCAGGTTTTCCTCCTGCCATTTCTGCCGCCGCGGGGAGATATTGATATCGCCTTCCGATCTGTGAAGCTTTTGCATTGGTCATCTCCTCCATCCGGAATTGATTGTAAATTACTACATGTTTTCCGTAACATCCCGGCCATGTCAAGTCAATTTTTCTTTTGTTATGGTATGAATCACTTTTTTTCCCTTGATCTGAACCGTTGACAGGAGAATAATTGCGTAAAATATTCAGCTCTCTTCTCAACCCCGAACGGTCTCATCTTGTCAGGGAGGTTTTGCATGGTGAAACAGCAGTGCGAACAATCGGGCACACGCCCCGAGGCCGAACAGGGGGACATCAACACCACGCCTGCGCGGCACAGGTACTGGGAAAGGAATCTCTCCGGTGAAGCGAGGAGGTGGTTCGAGGAGGATGCGAGGCACTTCCTCCACCAGGGCCTTTCCACCCCCGTCCTCAATGTAATTGTGAAGGCCGACGGCGCCTGGCTTGAGGATCTCAACGGGAAGCGTTATCTGGACATGCACGGCAACGGCGTTCACAACGCCGGCTTCAACCACCCGGAGGTCGTCCGGGCCGTCAAGAAACAGCTTGACGAGTCGATGACCTTCTGCCCGCGGCGCTTCACCAACATCCCGGCCGTCCGTCTCGCAAAAAAACTGGCGGAGATCACGCCGGGCGACCTCTGCCGCTCCCTCTTCTGCCCGGGAGGTACGGATGCAATCGAGATGGCCCTGAAACTGGCGAAGCTCGTGACCGGCCGTTTCAAGACGATCTCCTTCTGGGACTCCTTCCACGGGGCCGGCTTCGGGGCGTCGAGCGTGGGGGGCGAGGAGCATTTTCACGGCGGTCTCGGCCCTCTCGTTCCGGGGGCCATTCATGTGGAGTTCCCCAATTATTACCGCAATCCCTGGGGTTTTACGAGAGAGGAGGACGTCGATGCCGAATGCCTCCGGCAGATCGAGCTGATCATGCGGCGGGAGCCGGAGATGGCGGCGGTGCTCGGAGAGCCGGTTTCCGCAAACCCCGTCGTGCCGAGCAAGAGGTACTGGGAAGGGGTCAAGGCATTGTGCGAACGGTACGGCGCCCTGCTGATCTTCGACGAGATCATCGAAGGCTTCGGGAGGACTGGGAAGATGTTCGCGAGCGAGCATTACCTGACGCCCGACATCCTGGTCCTCGGCAAGTCGCTCGGCGGCGGGATCGTCCCGCTGGCGGGGATCGTCACGCGGGAGAAATACAACATCTGCCAGGACCGCTCCATCGGCCACTACACCCATGAGAAAAACGCCTTGTCCGCAGCGGCCGCCCTGTCAGAGATCGAGGTGATCGAGAAGAACAACCTCTGCGACCATGCCGCCCATTTGGGCGCCCGCACGCTGGAGCGCCTGCGGGAGATGGCCGGGAGGCATCCCCTCATCGGCTGCGTCATGGGGATCGGACTCCACATCGGCATCGACCTCGTCCGGGATCGGAAGACCAAGGAGAGGGCGGTCCGGGAGGCGGAGATGATCATGTTCAAGTGCATGGAGAAGGGGCTGGCCTGCAAGACGATCGAAGGCAACGTGATCACCCTCCGACCGGCCCTCGTCATCACCCGCGAGGAGATGGACTGGGCCCTCGACATCCTCGATGGGGCGATTGGCGAGGTGGAGCGCGGTCTGAACTACTGACCGGCAAATTTTATCCTCTCCTCTCCCTCCGGCGGATTCCGGACGTGCTCAGGCCGGGGACAGCCCTTCATCGGTTGCGGCGGGGTCGAACCGTGCACGCCTGGCCGCCGCCCGTCGAGAGAGGCATTGCCGAACCGTTACCGGGACGCGGCGTTTTTCGAATATTGAAAATCGGATTCCTTCCCGTGGCGAGGAAGAATCGCAGGGATCAGCTTGGGGTGGATGACTGCGGTGGAAGACGCTTCCGTACCTGGGGAGGTTCTTTTTCCTCGGGGGGGGGGCCGACGACGGGAACGCGGAGGGCCTCGTCCATGAAAGCCCGGATGAGTTTGGAGATGTACTTGTCCTTGTGATGGATGATGTGGAATTTCCTGAGGATCCTGTTACCGGACAGGCGGACCGCCCGGATCAGGCCTGCTTCCAAATCCCTTTTGGCCGCGGTGGCGGAGATTAGGGCGATGCCCAGACCCGAGGCCACCGCCCGCTTGACCGCCTCGTTCTCGCCGAGTTCCATGACCACCCGCGGCGAGACCGCAGCAACCGCGAGGATCTCTTCGGTGATCTCGCGTCCACCGGATCCTTTCTCATTCATGATGAACGGCTGATCCTGCAACCGGGAAATCGCGACGGTTCCGCATTTGGTAAAGACATGGTCCGGGGGGACGATGAGGATCAGCTCCTCTTCCCAGAGGGGAATGACGACGATGTTCGGGTGAGAGACCTCCCTGCCTATCAGCCCCAGATCGCTCCGGAAGGCGAGGATATCTTCCACCACGGTCTGGGTGTAGCCGACGTTCATACAGATCTCGACCTGGGGGTGCTTCTTCTGGAAGAGATCGAGGATGTCCGGGAGATAATAGGCCCCGAGAGTATTGCTCGCGCTGATCCGGATACTCCCGGCTTTCAATGCCTTGATCTCCTCGATGACGCTGTCGGCCTCCTTGGCGAGGCTGAAGATCCGCTCCGCATAGGAGAGGAGGATCTCTCCGGGATTGGTCAGTTCTATGTTCCGTCCGGAGCGGTCGAAGAGCTTCAGTCCGTAAGCCTCTTCCAGGAGTTTGATCTGATTGCTGACCGATGGCTGGCTCAGAAAAAGCGCCTCTGCGGCATGGGAGAAACTTTTGTTTTTCGCAACATGGTAGAAGACCCAGAGCTGGTTCAGATGCATCGTTCCCGACCTGATTTGACCGCCTCTTCATCCACGAAGGAATGCAAACAATCACTCCGCTATACAGATTGCGTCAACCTCCCCTGGAGAATTCTCAGCGGCGGGATTCCCATAGTCTCATCCTATAGATATCATTTGAATAATCAATTT
>JAHJQP010000164.1 GCA_018819165.1 Pseudomonadota bacterium | reverse complement strand
GGAAATCGGGAGACTCCAATGAAGACGGTGAAGGTAAACCTCGACCGATTGGCGGCCAACTCCTACGAGATCCACATCGGCGAGGAGATCCTGGACCGCATGGGGATGATCCTGGCAAGAAGCGGCTGGGCGCAGCGTTACGTGATCGTCACGGACAACCATGTCGATGCCCTTCACGGGGAGCGGGTGCAGGACGCCCTGGGAAAAGCGGATCTCCGCGTCGACCGGATCACAGTTCCCTCCGGAGAAGCCGCGAAGGGAATGCAGACCGTCCTCGACATCACCGAGAGGCTGACCGGCCTCGGTGCGGACCGGCAGACCGCCCTGATCGCCCTGGGCGGCGGCGTCATTGGCGACCTGACCGGCTTTGCTGCTTCAATATACATGCGGGGGATCCCCGTGATCCAGGTCCCGACGACCCTCTTAGCCCAGGTGGACAGCAGCATCGGCGGGAAAACGGGGGTGGACACCGCCGCCGGGAAGAATCTGTTGGGGACCTTCCACCAGCCGAAGGGAGTCTTCATCGACGTCGCCTTCCTGCGGACGCTGCCCGACGAGCAGTTCCGGAGCGGCCTCGCCGAGTTGATCAAATACGGGGTCATCGAATCTCCGGAACTCCTCGACGACATCGAGACGGCCGCGGCGGACGGCTGCCTTGCGGACCATACCTTCCTCGAGCGGATTATCGAGGCGGCCTGCCGGATCAAGAAGGGTCTCGTAGAACTGGACGAGCGGGACCAGGGGCTCCGGCGGATTCTGAACTTCGGCCACACAATCGGCCATGCCCTCGAGGCGGCATCGGGCTACGCGCTTTCCCACGGCGAGTCCGTGGCGATTGGCATGATAGCGGCAGCGGACCTCTCGGAGAGACTCCATTACCTGCCCGCCGGTGAACGGAAGCGGATCGAATCCGTCATCCGGGCGGTCGGACTTCCCGACCGGATCCCGGGAAACCTGGACCCGGACGAGATCCTGTCCCGGCTCGCAAATGACAAGAAGAAGGAAGGAGATGCGATCCATTTTGTCCTGATCAAGAAACGGGGACTCCCCTTCCTAAACGGGAGGGTACCGGACGGAATCGTCAGGGAAACACTAAAAGGTTTACGGAAATGAATGCAGAAACCCTCGAAAATCTCAGGAAGGAGATCGAGCGGATGGATCGGGAGATCGTCCGTCTCCTCAACGAACGGGCGGCCGTCTCGGTCGAGATCGGGAAGATCAAGCACGCAGGGGGGCGGGAGATCTACGACCCTTCCCGGGAAGCCATGCTCATCCGTCATTTGACAAAGATCAACGGAGGCGTTTTGCCCGAGGCCGCCCTCCGGAACATCTTCCGGGAAATCATCTCCGCCTCCCGCGCTCTGCAGGCGCCGGTGAGGGTGGTCTTTTTGGGGCCGGAGGCCTCCTTCAGCCACCAGGCGGCGCTGAACCACTTCGGAGCGGGCATCATCACCGAGCCGAAAGCCACCATCGCCGAGGTCTTCGACGAGGTGGATCGCGGGGGAGACGGGCATTGGGGGATCGTTCCCGTCGAAAATTCCGCCGAGGGATCGGTGAAGCCCACGCTGGACCGGCTGATCTCGACGCCGCTGGCCATCCGGGCGGAGGTCTTCCTCCGGGTCCGGCAGTGCCTTCTGTCCGGCTGCGAAGATCCGGCGGAGATCCGGAGGGTCTATTCCCATCCCCAGGCCCTGGCCCAGTGCCAGGGCTGGCTGCGGACCAACCTGCCCGGGATCCCCCTCGTCGAGGTGGAAAGCACAGCCGGGGCGGCCCGGCGGGTGCAGGAAGACACGGCAGGGGCTGCCGTCGGCAGCCGTCTCGCCGCCGGGACCTATGGCCTGAACCTACTTGCCGAGGGAATCGAAGACAATCCCGCGAACACAACGAGGTTTCTCGTCCTCGGACCGAAGCGGGAGGGAAACGGCGGGGAGATCACCGGCCGGGACAAGACATCCATCATCTTCGGAACGCCCCACGTACCGGGGGCTCTCCATCGATCCTTGGCGCCTTTCGCCAAAGCGGGAATCAGCCTCACGCGGATCGAATCCTGGCCGATGCGGGACAGGATGTGGGAATACCTCTTCTTTGCCGATTTCACCGGCCATATTGCCGAGGAAGGGACTCAGAAGTGCCTCAAAGAGCTGGCGCACAGGACGGTCTTCCTCAAGGTCCTGGGGTCCTACCCCCGGGGAGAGGAACAGCCGTGACCTGCATGCCCATTGCCGGCGCGACGGCCGAAGCGGTCCCGGGGAATATCGAAACCTTTTGCCTCTTCGGAAACCCGGTCGCGCAGAGCCTCTCGCCGCTCATGCACAACGCGGCTTTCGCGAAGCTGGGGCTGAAGGCCGTCTACACCGCTTGCCGGGTGACGGACGCAGCCGAGGTGGTCCGGATGGTGCGGGACCGCGGTATCCGGGGGGCGAGCATCACCATCCCCTTCAAGGAGACGGTGATGACCTTCCTGGACGAAGTGGAAAAAAGCGCCCGGGAGATCGGGGCGGTCAACACGATCGTCAACCGCGGCGGCCGGCTTTCGGGATACAACACGGACGGCGCCGGGCTGGTCCGCGACCTGGCGGAATGGCTCGCAATCCGGGGAAAGACCTTCATCGTCCTCGGCGCCGGCGGAGCGGCCCGGGCGGCCGTCTTCGCGCTCTTGCAGGAGGGAGGCATTCCTATCATCGTCAACCGGACGCCCGGGAGGGCAGAGGCGCTGGCCGATCGTTTCGGTTGTCGCTGGGTCCTGCTTCCGGAGATCGGCCATCTGTACGCAGACTGTCTGATCAATACGACGCCGGTGGGGATGTTTCCGGACACGGACCGGAGGCCCCTGGAGGATAAATTCCTCGTGCATTTTCCGCATGTGATGGACATGATCTACAACCCCATCAAAACGCGACTCCTGCGGGAGGCCGAAGCGGCGGGATGCGCCGTCCGTTCCGGCGTCGGGATGTTCGTCCACCAGGGGGCGGAACAGATCCGTCTCTGGACGGGGATGGAACCGCCGCGTAAGACCATGCGGCAGGCGGTCCTGGAAAGGCTGGGAGAAAATGGTGGAGATTGAACCGCTCGAACGTCTGGACGCCACGGTCCGGATCCCCGGCTCGAAGAGCTACACGCAACGGGCGATGGTCATCGCGGCCCTGGCGGAGGGGGAATCGCTCCTCAGGGAGGTCCTCCTCTCCGAGGACACCGGGGTTCTCGCCGAGGCGCTGCGCGACCTGGGCGCCGACATCCGGACGGCAGGGACGGAGATGATCATCCGCGGAAATGGGGGGAGGCTCGCCCGACCGGCGCGGGATATTCATCTGGGAAACAACGGCACAGCGATGCGCTTCCTCGCGGGGGTGGCCTCCCTTGGCATGGGACCGTTCGTTCTGACGGGAGACCCCCGTCTCCGGGAAAGGCCGATGCAACCCCTTCTTTCCGCCCTTGCGACTCTCGGGATCGATATCCGCACAGCCGGAGACCGCGGCTATCCCCCGGTGACCATCCGGGGCGGCTTTCTCCGGGGCGGGGAGGTGGCCCTCAAGGACATCGAAAGCAGCCAGTATGTCTCCTCCCTCCTGATCGTCTCCCCTTTCGCCGAACGCGACATGACCATCGTCCTGGAAGGGAAAATCCCCTCCCTCCCCTACGTGGCGCTCACCACGGAGACGATGGGGGCCTTCGGCGTGGCGGTCGTCGCGGACGGCGCCGGCCGTTATGTCGTCAAAAGCGGGCAGCGCTACCG
>JAHJQP010000163.1 GCA_018819165.1 Pseudomonadota bacterium | reverse complement strand
GCCTTCCCGGGCGAGGGCGATCGTGATCCCGTTGTACGTTTTCTTTCGACAAATGAATCGGGTCCTCCTTCCCGCCAGCAGCGCCGCCGGTTCGGCGACGGCCGGCAGATTCACTTTTTCTTCTACGAAATCCGAATGCAAAAATTCCCTTGATGAGGCACGGATCTCCGCCGCGGGAATGAATCGGATCGGAATGCCGAGCGTCTCTGCGGCTTCGAGAAGCCCCGCCTCGTCCGCCTTGACGTCCGCCGAGGCAAGGAGGCGGACCTCTTCAAGGGCGATCCCCGCCTCCGTTAGAGTCTCGCGCACGGCCGCGACGATCCGCTCCGCAGGTGTCCCCCGCCGGCAGCCGATCCCGACGATCACGGATTTGAGCGCTTCGGTCGTCGTCGTGACGACGGGCTCGGCGCCCGTGAGATTCGCGACGCGGATTGCGAGGTCGTTCGCCCCCCCCTCGTGACCGGACAGCAGGCTCACCGCCCAGCGCCCTCCCGCATCGAGGACGACGACGGCGGGGTCCTCGTACTTGCTTTTGATGAGCGGGGCGAGCGCCCGGACGACGACGCCGCAGGGGGCGGCGTAGACGAGGCCCCGGCAGACGGGGAAGAGCGAAGCGGTGAGGTCGGCGATCTTCGTAAAGCGCTCCGCCGTGGGAGTTCCCAGTTCCGATTCCGAATCGCTTCGGGTTGAATCGAGCCGGTCCGGATCGCTTCGGTTTGCCTCGTGCGGGGCTGAATCCTGCCGGGCTGTCTCATGCAGGACGGTCTCGCACCGGATCGACTCGTTTCGTACCGACTCATGGACGAAGAGCCGCGCCTCCGGCAGGCGGCCGGTCAGGGGGGCGAGGAGCCTCGCCCCTTCGTCGGAGAGCGTGACGAGGGCGGTTTTCATGGCGTCTTCCCCTTCCGGAAACCGTGGGTGAAGGCGTCGTCGTAGAGCTTCGAGGCGGGGACGTCGCGCGCGAGCGCCTCCCCGACGACGATCATCGCTGTCGAGCGGATCCCGGCGGTTTCCGTTTTAACCGCGATGTCGGCGAGCGTCCCGCGGATGAGGAGTTCCTCCGGCCAGGAGGCGCGGAAGACGACGGCGGCGGGGCAATCCGGCCCGTAATGGGCGCTCAGGGTTTCGGCCACCTCGGCGATCTTACCGACCGACAGGAAGATGCAGAGGGTCGCGCGCGTCCGGGCGATCCGGTCGAGCTCCTGCTCCTCGGGGAGCGGCGTGCGCCCCGCAGTCCGGGTGAGGACGATCGTCTGGGAGATCTCCGGGGCGGTGAGCTCCGTGCAGAGGGCGGCCGCGGCGGCCTGGAAGGCGCTCACCCCCGGGCAGACGTCATAGGGGATGCCCAGGGCGTCGAGGGCGTTCATCTGCTCCCGCGTCGCCCCGTAGATCGAGGGGTCGCCGGAATGGAGGCGGACGACGTCGATCCCCCGGTCGCGGGCATCCCGGCAGACGGCGATCACCTCGTCAAGGGACATCCCCGCGGAGTCATGGCGCTCGGCCTGATCCGGGATGAGGGCGAGGACGCCGGGGCTCACGAGCGACCCCGCGTAGATGCAAATCCGGCAGGCGCCAAGCAGCCGCTCAGCCTTCAGCGTGAGGAGTTCCGGGTCCCCGGGACCCGCGCCGACGAAATGGACGATCATGTTACACACTCCTTATCCGAGGAAAGTAGGGACAGCTCCCGATTTTTTCCCAAAAAAATCGGGAGCTGTCCCTACTTTCCCATTGCATGCACCAGAATAATGGAGAGGTAGCCCGCCTCCGGCCCTTCCGACTTCAGGCGGCGGAGGTCCGTCTCGATCCGCTGCTCCGCCATCCCCGCGCGGGAGACGAAGACGCTCCTCTCCAGGAGCCCCTCGCCGTCGAGGAGGTCGAGAACCTCGGGGAGGCGCTTTCCGATCTTCATCAGGACCACCGACCCGCCTTGGGCCAGCGCCCGCCGGACGGAACCGAGGTCGTCCGCCGCGGGGACGATGGTTACCGGTTCCCGCCCCTCCCCGACGGGGAAGTCGGTCAGCGCCGCCGCCGCGCTGAAGGCCGTAATCCCCGGGACGGTGACGGCCTTGAGATCCGCAATCCGCCGCCGCAGCGCCCGCAGCAGGTAGATGTAGGTCGAGTAGAGGAGCGGGTCCCCGAGGGTGAGGAAGCAGGCGTCCTCGCCCGCCGTAAGGACTTGGGCGACGCGGGCCGCCGCCTCGTCCCACCGCTCAGCGAGTTCCTCCCGGTCCGCCGTCATCGGAAAGACGAGCTCCTCGATCCGGGCCTCCGGACCGACGAGGGGCCGGGCGATGGCGAGAGCGACGCTCTCCGACGCGGTCCGCGCCTTGGGGACGAAAAGGTTCCGGCAGGCGCTGATAAGCCTCGCCCCCTTCAAGGTGATCAGCTCGGGGTCGCCCGGGCCGATCCCGATGCCGTAGAGGGTTCCGATGGTCATGACAGCAGTTCTCCTTTGATAATGAGGACGATCGCCCGCGACGAGACCGGGAGATCCGCCAGTCCGTCGGAAGCGACCTCGCGAACCTTTTCGCCCGGAAGGGTGAGGTCTTCACAGAGAAAGACGCGCCGGCCTTCCCCGAGCTCCGGGATCAGCCCTGCAATCCAGGCCAGCGCGGCCTCCCGCCCCCCGAAGATGGCGATCTTTCCGGCAGGGCGCAGATCGGCGGCGGACACCTCCGGGTCGGAGCTGTGGGCCGAGATGATCCGGGCGTCCTGCCAGTCGAGGCCGAGCCTGGCGAAGGCGACCTGGATGGAGCTGATCCCGGGGATCACCTCGCAGTTCTCCCGGCCGAAGCGCCGGATCACCGGCTTCGCCAGGCTGAAGATCCCCGGATCGCCCGTGGCGAGGACGACGACCTGCCGCCCGTCGTCACGGCGGGAGGCGATGACGTCGAGGATTCCGGCGACATCCGTGCCCGAATCGATCCGCTCGGCGGGACACTCCGGAAAGAGGTCCTTCAGGCGCTGGGAGACGATGAGGACGTCAGCCTTCTCCGCGGCCGCCTCTGCCGCCGGCGTGATGTAGGACGCCGCGCCGGGGCCGCACCCAACGATGATGATCTTCTTTTTTTCTACAGCCATGGGTCCAGATCTCCCGAGAAACCGAGTATGCGCCCGCCGAGGTCGATGAGGACGACGGCCGCGGCAAAACTCCCCCCGCTCCGTTCGACGACTGCCTTCTGCACGGCCGCCGCCAGGGCGTCGCCCAGCTTCTTCCTTTCCTTGACGGCAAGCGCCGCGAAGAGCCCCTCGACCGTTGCCGCCGGGGCCGGGGAAAGGTCAAGAATTTTTACATGCATTTCCGCGACAACAGGCAGGGCGCTTTCCGACCTTCCGGAGTGGGTGTCCCAGTCGCCAGCCGTCAGCTTGGCGAGCTTTCCCGGATGGCCCGCGATCAGAAGGGCCGTGAAGGGATGCCGGAGGGCCTCGTCTAAGACGAACCCCCACTCGTTTCCGACCTCCACGATCTGGTCGTCCGCGACGCAGAAGTGCGACCGCACCGCCCGCTCGCCGATATGGCCGGGGACGAGGACCGGCGCCCGGACGCCTGCGGCCGCCGCCACGTTCAGGGCGCACCGGAGCGACTCGCGCAGGGCCGGGCAGCTGAACGGTCGGACGATCCCCGTTGTCCCCAGGATCGAAAGCCCACCGACGACACCGATCCGCGGGTTGAATGTCTTCCGGGCAAGCTCCCCGCCGCCGCGAATGGAGATCGTCACCCGGACGCCCCGGGAGGTGACCTCCCGGATGGCCTCCCGGATCATCCGCCGCGGTCCGGGGTTGATTGCCGGCTCGCCGGTGGGAACGGAAAGGCCCGGTTTCGTCACCGTTCCGACCCCCTCGCCGGCGGCGAATTCCACCTCGCTGCCTTCGATCCAGGCGAGGGAGGCTGCGATCAGGACGCCGTTCGTCACATCCGGGTCGTCGCCCGCGTCCTTCCGGACCGCCGCCTCCGCGCCGTCGCTGCCCGGCTTTGCATAAACGAGGGGCAAGCTTATCCGGGCGCCGTCGGGAAAGGGGATCTCCACGCGCTCGACCGTCTTTCCTTCCGACAGGAGGAGTGCGGCCGCCTTTGCCGCCGCTGCGGCGCAGCTCCCTGTGGTGTATCCACTGCGCAGCGCGCTCATGCCTTTTTCTCCTCTAACTCCGCGATGATCAGCTCCTTCGGGATCAGCTCCAGAAGCTGCACCCTTGCCTCGCCGATCGTGAGGGGCAGGCCATCGATCGGGACGCCGTCGTGCCTCTTCATCTCATACATCAAACGGGAAACGTAGGGAAGCCGGAGTTTCGCCCGGACAATCATCTCCTGGTGGCAGAAAATCTCCTCGGACGGCCCCTCCTGGAGGACGCGGCCGTGGTCGAGGACGTAGATTCTGTTTGCGAAAAGAGGAAGCATGTCCACCGAATGGGTGGCGAGGATGACCGTCAGTCCTTCCTCGCGGTTGAGTTTTTTCAGAAGCTGCATCATCTGCGCCTCGCCCGCCGGGTCGAGCCCTGCCGTCGGTTCGTCGAGGATGAGGACCGAGGGCCTCATCGCCATCACACCGGCGAGCGACACCCGCTTCTGCTCGCCGAAGCTCAAGTGATGGATCGCCCGGCAGCGGAGCGGGAGCGCCGCGACGGCCGCGAGCGCCTCCGTCACGCGCCGCTCCACCTCCGCCTCCGGGAGGTTCAGGTTCCGCGGGCCGAAGGCGACGTCCTCCTCCACGGTGGCGGCGAAGAGCTGGTCGTTCGGGTTCTGGAAGACGAGGCCCACCCGCTGGTAGAGTTCCTCTGCCGAGAGGCTCCCGATCTCCCGCTCCCCGATGCGGATCTGCCCAGTCTTCGCCTTCAGCAGGCCGACGAGGAGGCCGATCAGCGTCGTCTTCCCCGAACCGTTGGAGCCCAGGATCGCGACGAACTCCCCTTCCGAGACATGGAAGTCGACGCCGGAGAGCGCCTCGGTGCCGTCGTCGTAAGTGAAGTGAACCCCGGTGACGTCGATCGCCTTCATCCGCTTACCCCCCATTCCAGGAGTCCGTAGGCGACCGCGATCCCGATCAGGCAGGAAACCAGGATCAGACGGTCCCGCCGGCCCAGCGGCGGGAGCGGACCGAAGGGCATCGTCCCCCGGTAACCGCGCAGCCGCATCGCGTCATGCGTCCGCTGGGCCTGTTCGAGCGAATGGATGATCGTCGCCCCGGCGAGCGTCGTAAAGGACCTCAGGGCGCGCCCCCGCGCCGTGTATCCGAGCCGGAGCCTCTGGGCCGCGGCCAGATCCGCCACGCGGTCCATCAGGACGAAGATGTAGCGGTACATGAGGATCGCGATTTCCAGCCAGTTCCGGGAGATCCTGAACCAGCGGAGCGCCTGGAAGATCCGGTGCGCCGGTGTGACAATGCTCAGGAGAAAGACCACCGAGACGGCGCCGAGGACATGGGCCCCTAAAAGTGTCCCCTGGCGGAGCCCCTCCGCCTTCGCCGTGAACTGCCACCCGGCGAAGGTGAAGGCGAACAGGGGCGTCTTCCCTGTGACGAATGTCTGGATCACGACCAGGACCGCCACGATCGAAAGCGGCGCGGCCAGGCGACAGGCGACGAGCTTTGCCGGGATCCGGAGGATCGCGACGGCGCCGAGGCAGAACGCTAAGACGGCGAGCGGCAGGACGATCCGCTCCGCGGTCACGACGGCAATGAGCGCGGCAAGGGCGATCAGGAGCTTCGCCCGCGGATCGATCCGTGTCAGGGCGTTGTCCCGATAGGTGAAGATATCCGAAAAGAGGTCAAACATGCTTTTCGTCTCCGACGCCGCGCCTTGGCGGAAAAAGGACACGGAAGTTGTATCCCCCGATGAATCCCCCGACCATGCCGGCTACGAGAAAGACGAACAGGAGAAGATCGCCCTGGTCGGTGTTGATGAACGGTTCGCGGGCCGTCCGTCCGGCCTTCTCAGCGAATTTCTCGATCACCGTTTCGTCAACGCCGGACCAGGAGGCGGCTCGGCCGGGCGGGCACGCCGGCGCGGCGAGGAGAAGTCCAGCGAACGTCAGAATCAATAAAGTTTTCTTCATGCCGCACCTCCCGCCGCCGCCATCCTGAGCAGTTCCGGCTTGCGGCTCCGGACGAACTTGAGCGCACCGGCGCAGAGGAACCCCTCGAGGATGCCCAGCGGAACCTGCGTGGGAACGAAGGCCAGGAGGATCAGCGTGAGCATCGCCGAAAACGACTCCCCGCCGTGAAGGGCGGCGGCGAGTTCGACGGAGGTCATGGCGTAAGTGGCCCAGTCGGAGAGAAGTCCCGCCAGGAAGGCCGCCATCACCCACGGGAGCCCCAGGCGACGGATGATCCGGTAAGTCCCATAGCCGACATAGGCCCCTACCACACCCATCGAGACGATGTTCGCTCCCAGGGTCGTGAGCCCCCCGTGGGCGAGGAAGAGCGCCTGGAGGGTAAGCGCGATGCTCGCAACGACGACGGTGAGCCCCGGGCCGATCAGGATCGCGGCGAGGCCGGTTCCGGCGGGATGGGAGCAGGTCCCGGCGGTCGGGACAGGGATGGGCATGCAGGAGATGAGAAAGACCGCCGCCCCGACGAGGCCGACGAGCGGCTTGAACCAGAGGAGATCCTCGCTCCGCCGCCGTAGATCCCTGAGGCCCCAGGCGACGAAGGGGAGGGCGACGGCGTACCAGAAAAGCGCCCAGGGCGCCGGCAGGATGCCTTCGGAGATGTGCATGGCAAAGGCCTGGGCGGGCAGTGCGATCAGCGTCCCCGCGGTTGCGGCGACGGTTGCCGCCCGGCGGATTACGTTTCGTCTCTTTGTCCAAATTCCGTTCATCTCTCCTCCTTTGTTTGTGTGGTTTGCGTACATACACCCTCTTGCTTTTGTAACACCGGCACGGTGGAACCGGGATCTCCTGCGGACCGCTGCGCAGAGCCCTTTCCCTGTTTCTCCCAGCATATGGTTCACCGTCACCTACTCCAACCGTGGTTCTCCGCCCATCTCCTCGGGACGCCTGTCGATCGGCGACCGGGGAAGATCCCGGACGTCGCAGAGCGTTTCCGATTCCGCGATCCGCCTCTCGACGAGGGCAACGAGAGCATCGTCGTAGCCCAGGTGTCTGCCGAGGACCAGGCGGACTTCCGGATGCTTTGCGACCGCCTCCCGGAGCATCTCCGGGATGTCCTGGCGCAGATGGACGCCGAAGTGGAGGAAGTAGGGGATCACGATGATCTCTTTTGCTTCCTGCCGAATGCATTTTTCAAATGCCTCGACAAAGCGGGGCCCCCGGCCCGACATCCGGCAGATCTCGACGATCCCGTCTCCTGCCGCCCGCAGACCCCGGGCGACACGCGCCATATCGTCGTCAGCCCCCGCGGCGCGGCTTCCGTGGCCGATCAGGATCACGGCCTGCTTTCCATTTTCCCGCTCCGCTCTCATTGCTTGCTCTATCATGATCTTGCTCCGTCCCTGCCTGCCAGGCTGCAGAGGGCGTGGATGACGCTGACCGCGAGCGGACTGCCCCCGCGGCGGCCCGCCGTGGCGATGAACGGAACGTCGAGCGACATCAGCTCCTCCTTGCTTTCCACGACGTGGACGAAGCCGACCGGCATCGCGACGACGAGGGAGGGCCGGAGCCCCTCCTCGATGATCATCCGGTTGAGCTCCATCAGGGCGATCGGGGCGTTCCCGATGACCGCAATCGCCCCGTCCAGAAGGGGTTTCGCCTTCTGGATTGCGTGGAGGGAGCGGGGGAGGCCGCTCCGCCGGGCCTTGCGCGCCACGTCTTCGTCGGCAACGTGGCAGATAATGCTCTCCCGCCGGTAGAATTCGCAGACGCTCCTGAGCCGGGCCAGGGAAATCCCCGTGCGGATCATGTTCGCGTCGGTATAGATCGACCGGCAGCCCCGCAGGGCCTTGACACCGGCTGCGACCGCATCCGTAGAAAACAGGACCGCCTCCATGATCCCGAAGTCGCCGGCGGTGTGGATCATCCGGCGGACGATCTGCCACTCGTCCGGCGGAAACGAATGCGCCGGGGCTTCCCGGTCGATGATCTCCATCGATTTCGCCTCGATCTCCGGGCCGTTCAGGGGCGCCTCCAGAAAGGCGCGCATCAACGGCCGGACAGGTGTTTCATTCATGGTGTGCCTCCGCAATGAGCGATGAAATGGTCGATTGCCGCCGGCAGGGACGCATAATAGAGGTGCGTGTAACTCGCCAGGATCGCCTCTTTCTGGAATCCCTCGGTTTCAACCGCTTCTGAGCGGCGCCGCCGGAGCGCATAGACGGTCCGCCAGGCCGGATCGGCAACAGGGTCGTCGATCAGCTCCGAGTAGTGGAACTCGTGGCCCCGGAAGACATCCCCGCATCGTCCCCAGAGAGAGTCTGCCGTCAGGGTGATCTCCACGTAGCCCAGGGCCTTCTTTCCGTCCAGCATCCGCGTACGGGCGGGAAGAATCCCCAGAAAGGGGTGGAAGCGGCCGCCCGCCTCCAGGAGCCCTCGGGAGAGGTACATCAGGCCACCGCATTCCGCGTAGAGGGGCTTTCCGGAGGCGGCATATTCGCGGATCGCGGCGAGGATTTCCCCGTTGGCGGCCAGGGCCTCCGCGTGGGCCTCGGGATATCCCCCGCCGAGATAGAGGCCGGAAATCCCCTCCGGCAGTCGCCGGTCGGAAAGCGGCGAGAAGAAAACCGTCTCGCATCCCGCCGTGGCGAGTGTGTCGAAGAGGTCCTGATAGTAGAAGTGGAAGGCGGCGTCCCGCGCTGCGCCGATTCGCAGGCGGGCAGGAAACCCGGGAAACCCGGGGACACCATACCAATTTTCAAAGAAAATTGGTATGGTGTCCCCGGGTTTCCGGAAGAGCGTCTCCAGGGAGAGGTGTTGTTCCAGGGCGTTCGCGAGGGAGTCGAGGACGGCTTCAGGCAGGAGCCGTTCATCGGCGGTGACAAGACCGAGGTGGCGGCTGGCGAGCTGGGGAAAGGCCCCCCGCGGTATTGCCCCGACAAGCGGCGGCAGGCCCGCCGCCTGAAGTGTGTCGGCAAGCCACTCCGCGTGGCGCTCCGAGCCGCAGTGGTTCGCGACGACGCCTCTGATCCGGAGATCGGGCTCGAAGGTGGCGAATCCCCTGACGAGGGCGGCGAGGCTCCGGGCCATTCCGTGAACATTGGCGACCAGGAGAATTGGCGCGTCGAGCCAGCGGGCGATCTCCGCCGTGCTCCCCTCCGGTCCTGCCGTGTCCGCGCCGTCGAAAAGCCCCATCACCCCCTCGACGAGGGCGACGTCGGCGTCCGCTGCGGCCCGTTCAAAGAGACGGCAGACGTGCTCCCTTCCGGCCATCCAGCCGTCGAGGTTGTAGCAGGGCCGTCCGGAAGCGAGGGCGAGGTAGGTCGGGTCAAGGAAATCAGGGCCCACCTTGAAGGTCTGGACGGCGAGTCCCCGGCGGGTGAGCGCACGGGCGAGCGCGAGCGCAAGCGAGGTCTTCCCCGACCCGCTGTGTGTCCCGGCGATGACCAGTGTCGGACAGCGCGGCATTAGAATTCTACCCCCTTTTGGGCCTTCCGGCCGATATCGAATCCATGCTTCACGCAGCGGATCTCGGAGACCGTGTCGGCGGCGGCGATGAGCCCTTCCGTAGCGCCCCGTCCGGTCAGGACGACGGTGACGCCGGGGGCCGCTTCCCGGAGGAGGCGAAGGACGAGTTCCTCCGCGACCAGGTTTCGGGCGACGGCATAGCAGCCCTCGTCCAGGATCACGAGGCCGTAGCGTCCCGAAGAGGCAGCCTCCGAGGCGATCCGGAGCCCCTCCTGTGCCGCCCGGCGGTGGTCCGCAAAGCGGGGATCGGTCTCCGGTGGGACGAAGCCGAGACCTGCCACGAAGATCTCGACTCCGGGGAGTTTGCTCAGGGCGGCGAACTCCCCGGTTTTCACGTCGGACTTGACGAACTGGATGACCGCGACCGGAGTGCCGTGGCCGTGCGCCCGGAGGGCCATTCCCAGAGCGGCCGTCGTCTTTCCCTTCCCATCACCGGTAAAAATCAGAATCCGTCCCTCTTCACTCACAATTCAACCCCTCCTCTCTTCACCCTCACCCCGCCTTTGTTTTTCTCCGTCTCTACAATATCGCCCGGATCGACGAAAACCCCCATCTTGCCGAGAGGAAGATCATCACGGCGATCACCGTGGCCATGAACATCAGGCGGTTCGCCGCAAGGATGTGC
>JAHJQP010000162.1 GCA_018819165.1 Pseudomonadota bacterium | reverse complement strand
GATGAGAGGTCTGTTCCGATCCGTCTCCCCGATTAGGATGACCTCCGTTCCCGCCTCTTTCAGGATGCGGACGAACTGTTCCGGCAGCTTCTTCGTGTGGAGGATGAACCGCTTTTCTCCCTTCAAAAGGAGCAGATCGGCTATGATGGAGAGGTTGAAACCGTCGCGCGCCTGGTCGAAGATGACGACCTCGGCGTTCCGGACAGGCTTCTCACCGATGGTCGCAAGGAGACGCTCCGCGAGGGCGATGCCCCTCATGCCGCTCAGATCGGGAATCGCCGCCGCCGGCGGAGAGACAGGGGAAGCGACCGCCCGGCCGTCTGAGATCTCTGTTATGACGAAACCGTTTTTTTCTGCGAAGGTCCGGACATCCGGAGGTAAAGGGCGTTCGCCGCCACCCATGAGGAAGATCCCCTGACGGTAAGGTGCGGCGCCTGCCGTCTCTTTGCCGGCGATAATCCAGTCGGGAAAGACCTGAATATCCGGTTTCGGGATCAGGGTCAGGGGGCGGTCGGCTTTAACCATCCTGTATTTCCGGGAATGGTTGATGACCCGCTGGAGGGCGGCGAGGTCGTCGCGGAGTTCTTCCGCCACAAGGAACGCATAGTTCGACCAGGATCCACGGATCAGGCCTTTGAGGTCTTCCGACAGACGGTTGCCGAAATCGAGGAAAACCGTCGTTCCGTCATCCAGTTCGACGACCGGGATCAGGAAACAAGCGATCGTGACCTGGATGCTTCCCTTGATGGGGATGAAGTAATTTCCCCTGTCGGTGACCGTTCCCTTCATCCTGCTGATGACCGGCTGGATTATCCCCAGCAGGCCTTCCGTAGGCGGCAGTGTTTTCGCGGTCGCCTTTTCGGGGACTTTTGCCGCCAGTCTTGTGTCGGCTTGTGCGGGTTCCGCCGCCCGGACGTCCGGTGGGGCGAGCCCCGGGGGAAGATGAAGGATCTGCCCGGCCTGGAGTCGGGCCATGTCTTCCATCCCGGGGTTCAACTGCCGGATGAGGCGGTAGGTTGAAAGGGCTTCCTCCGGACTGACGCCCAGTTCGGCAAGGATGATACGGCTGATGGAATCTCTGTTCCGGATCCGGTAGATCGCCGTCGGGGATGCGCTTTCCTTGCGCACGGCGTTTGCCGGTTCGGGAAGATCGGTCTTTTCCCGGACGGGGAGGCGGATCCGCTGCCCGGGATAGATCCGGTTCAGGTTCCGGATTCGCGGGTTCAGCTTGCGGATCAGGGCATAAGGAACCGGTTCATCCCCCAGTTGGTCGCGGAGAATGGAGGCAATCCATTCCCCTTTTTTCACCACGTGGATGCGGCTTTTGGGGAGGACGGCTGTTTTCTGAAAAACGAGGCGGGCGCTGTCCTCTCGCGCCGGAAGCGGCGGGGGGAGAAGGAGCGGCAGGAGAATGCCGGCGAGGGTAATGAGGGCGATCCGAAACAAGATCGCGGACTGACTCCGGAGTGGCTGTCCATTCTCCGGCAATCGAGTCAAGCTCTTCCCGCAGTTGCTCCAGACGCCCGTTTGCAGAGACATCTTCGCCATGCTCATCTCCTCTTTTTCCGCCAATCATTCCCGGAAAGGGAAGGAAGGGGCGGTGATTCTCTAAACAGACGAAAGAAACATACCGGAACGACCGGCAAAAGTCAAAGGTGTGACCGCCTTTCGGGTCACTTCCTTCTCGTAGAGCTCCTCCATCTGGGGTTCCAGCCAGCTGGATGCCCAGCGCCAGACGCTTTCCTCGATCATCTTCTGTTCCGGCGTGAATTCGAAATCAAGCGACATGACCGTTTCCTCCTTTGAAGTTGCTGCTGTATGATGACTGTTTCGTCGCGCCTGCGTTCGGTTGTCGAGGGAAAATGAATCCTTGTATGTCAGAGAAAACGCATCTGTAGCGATGAAGGCGCCGCAGGAAATCGGATGGTTTTATACGATAAACCTGCGAAAAAGTACAGCAGGAATAGTGCGGATTTTTACGAGAAAAGCGGCATTTTCGTGGTTGCACAATCGGGTTTCCGTGATATATGTACTGACGGAATGATCGGGTATGAGCGTAGACGGAAATCCGGTCGGGAGGTATGATGGCGGAAAGGGACCAGCAGGCGGTTTCGCTGAAGGAGATCCAGGCTCTCCTGGAGCGCAAAGTGAAGGATAATGAGATCACTCTCCTGGAATACTGGAAGGAACAGGTAGACCGGGTGGCGGCGATGAAACCGGAAGGGATCGCCGCGCTCCAGCTTCATGTGAGAAAAATCTCCGAGATGATGGCGAACCGGATCCGGATCCTGAAGAGGGAATAGGGGAGATAGACGAGTCATTGATCATTGGCGGTTGAAAAGATGAGGGAGATAGCGGATTTTCTGTTCGAAGTCGGGATGCTGAAAAAAACGCCCCGGAGCGGATTCCAGTTTCTTGGTTCCGGGTGCGAATCGGTAGCAGAGCATGTCCTGAGGACGCTTTACATCGGGTACGTCCTGTGCAAGATGGAGCCCCAAGCGGATGAGCTCAAGGTCTTCAGACTATGCCTGGTCCACGACCTGCCCGAAGCCCGCACGGGCGATATGAATTACGTGAACAAGAAGTATGTGACGGTGGATGAGAAGAAGGCAGTCCGGGAGCTTGCGGAGCCGCTTTTTTTCGGCGGGGAGATCGAAGCGGTTCTCGACGAGTTCAACCGGAAGGAGACGAAGGAATCCCTGCTGGCCCATGACGCCGATCAGCTTTCGCTGATCCTCCAGTTGAAGGAGTGCGGCGATCTGGGAAACAAATACAGCCGGGAGTGGATTCGCTTCGCCGTACTGCGTCTCGCCACGGATAACGCCCGGAAACTGGCCAGGAGCATCCTCGATACGGACTCCTCCAACTGGTGGTTTAAGGACAAGAGTGACTGGTGGGTCAATGGTAATCATGGGTCTTCGGATCACAATGAATAGTAGGGCGCTCAGCAGATATCTCTTGCTGCTTTTGCTGCCGATCGGCCTTGCGGCCTGCGCAAATAAGGCCCAGCTTCGGGAACAGGCCGGCGCCCATATCAACGTCGGCACCGCCTACCTAGGCTCGGGTCAGTACAACGCGGCGCTGAAGGAACTCCTGGAGGCGGAAAAACTGACGCCGGATGACCCGAAGGTGCATTATCTGCTCGGCATCTCGTATCATGGCAAAGGTCTCGACGAGAAGGCCATCGCGGAATTCCAGAGGGCGCTTTCTCTCAAACCGGATGAATCCGAGGTTCATAATTTCCTGGGAGCGATCTATCTGGAGAAAGGCCGCTACGATGACGCCATTGCCTCCTTCGAAAGGGCCCTAACCAACATTCTGTACGACACCCCGGCGGCAACCCTCTACAATATTGGACGGGCCTATTATGAAAAGGGGCAATACGAAATGGCGCTGAAGCACTACAGAGATGCCGCGGCCAAGGAACCGTACACCGTCCTGATGCCGTTGATAGAAATGAACATGGGCGTGGCCTGGTTGGCCAAGGGGAATCCGGAGGAAGCCGTTGTTCATCTCCGGAAATCGCTCGACCTTGCCCCCTCGCTCGCCGAATCGCATTACTGGCTCGGGTTGAGCCACCAGGACCTGAATCAGCCGGACATGGCGGCGGCGGCGTTTTGGACGGCCGTCAAGCTGGCGCCGGAATCGGAAGTAGGGCGGAAGGCAAAAGAGCAGCTCAAGACTGTGACCCCGTGAGCGGTGTAAGGCTTACTTTGGCGTACGCCGCAGTGACGAAGGATGAAGTGCAACGCAGCATATGAAGTTTATAAGAAGCCGTTAAGGATTGAATCATGGCTACAAAGAAGGCAAGACGAACCGAAGAGGTCAAACATAAAAGAACGAAAAAAAAGCGGCAATTTGCGCTGTTTTCGGTGATTGTTGTGGCCTCTGT
>JAHJQP010000026.1 GCA_018819165.1 Pseudomonadota bacterium | reverse complement strand
TTTCCAGAATAGCTCTCACAAATTGAGAGGGATGTCAAGGAAGATGCTTTCCAAGGGATGGTCGCTCCGTCCGAACGGGTGGGAGGGAGAGTAAACGTTTGACAAGCTCGGACGATCTGTGGAATAAGATCCCCCGGAAACTGGAAATTCGACCTTATCGAGGGTGAACAGATGCAGGATCGGGCAGTGAAAATTCTTGTTCTTTTTCTGATCCCCTTGCTGGTCTATGTGGTTCCTCTTCCTTTTTCCCCCCTGATGGAACCGGATGAGGCCAGGTACGCCGCAATCCCCAGTGCCATGAACGCCACCGGCGACTACGTCACGCCGAGACTCAAAGAGGTCGTCTATTTTGAGAAACCGCCGTTGTCCTACTGGGCGACGGCCGTTTTTTTTCGCATTTTCGGAGAGAATGAGTTTTCATCCCGTCTGTTTGCGGCCCTCTCCGCCTGGGGCTGCATCCTGCTGGTCTATCGCATGGGGCTCTTTTTCCATGATGCGCGGACGGGGCTCTATGCGGCGGCTGTTCTTTCGACCTTTCTTTATCATGCCGTCATCAGCCGGATCAACATCCTCGACATGCCGCTCGCCTTTCTCGTCTGCCTGGCGATCTGGTCAGGATTCCGCTACTTTTCATCTGTGGAAAGAAGGAAGGCCCGGCTTTATCTTCTTTATCTTTTCAGCGCCCTGGCTTTTCTGGCCAAGGGTCTGATCGGGATCGTCTTCCCCCTCGGCGTCATCGTGATCTGGCTTGCCGTCTCCCGCCGCTGGCGGGAAATTCCCGGTCTCTTCTCGCCGATCGGCATTATGGTCTTTTCGGTTGTTTCGCTTCCCTGGGTGATCCTTGTCCAGCGGGAGAATCCCGATTTCTTCCGTTTCTTCTTCATTCAGGAACATTTTCTTCGCTACGCCACCCGGATCCATCAGCACTTTGAGCCGTTTTACTTCTATCTCCCGATTATTCTCCTGGGGACGCTCCCCTGGTGCGCCTTTCTTCCGGAGGCCCTAAGGGGGATCCGGAAGGGGAAGAACGGCCTATTCGGAAGCGTGGAAAAGAGGTTCCTCCTGACCTGGTTGGGTCTGATTCTCCTGTTCTTTTCCCTCTCGTCGTCGAAACTGGTGCCCTATGTCGCACCGCTTTTCCCGCCGCTTGCCTTGTTCTTCGGACATCTTTTCCGCCTATATGAGGAGGAGAGGGAGGCTTTTGGAAGCGAGAAGGCCGTTTCCCCCCCGTACAGAATGGCCGTCATACTGCAGACCCTCCTGTTGGCGGCCCTTCTGCTGGCGCCCCTTTTCCCTCACAAATACCAGCTGGCCTGGGATAACTGGTGGCCGTGGATTGCCTTTCCCCTGTTTATGCTTCTGCTGACCCTCTTTCTTCCCGATCTCATCCGGAAGAGAACCGGTCGAGGCCGGCTTCCGACCTTCTATCTCCTTTTCGCCCTCTTCCTTGCCTCGGTCGCCCTGCCCGCTGCCAGATACATGACGCCCTATAAATCGGCCCTGCCGCTTTCCCGCGCGATTCAGGAGCGCGTCCCCGAAGGTGCGGCGGTCTATCAGTACGGAATCTCCCTCTATGGAATCGACTTCTATACCGGAATGAGAACCCCGATCGTCGACGACATCGGGGAGGTGAGATACGGCAGCGAAAAGCTTCCGCCGGAGGAGAAGGAACGCTACTTCTTGACGTCCGACTCTTTTTTCCGCCTGATTCAAACAAAGAGGGAAATCTACTGCGTCACGAAGGGTGGCGAAAATCTGGAGAGACTCAAAAAAGAAGTTCCCGGTCTTCAGGTATTGTGGCATAATGATGCGTACTATCTTGTACGGCTGAAACGATCCTGAAAAGGGAATGGTTGAGTATGAAGATCAGGGAAGATTTTCTGCCGCTGAACAGGCCGTCCATCGGCGAGGCCGAGATTGCGGGTGTCACCGCCTGTCTGAAATCGCAGTGGATCACGACCGGTCCCCTCTGTAAAAGATTCGAAGAGGAATTTCGGGCCCTGACCGGCGCCCTGCATGCGATCTCCGTCTGCTCCGCGACAGCAGGGATGCATCTCGTTCTGATGGCCCTCAAAATAACCCCGGGAGACGAGGTCATCACCCCCTCGCTGACCTTCGCCTCGACGGTCAACATGATTGTCCTGCTCGGGGCCAGACCCGTCTTCGTGGATGTCCATTATGACACGTTGAACCTCAATGCCGACGATATCGAGGCGCGGATCACATCCAAAACCAGGGCGATCATCCCCGTCCATTTCGCCGGTGCGCCGGCAGACATGGAACCGATCCTGGATGTTGCCGACCGCCGCCATCTGACCGTGATCGAGGATGCGGCCCACGCCATAGGGACGCGCTACCGGGGAACCCATGCCGGCGGGTTCGGGAGGATCGCCGTCTTTTCGTTTCACCCCCTGAAGAACGTCACGACCGGCGATGGGGGGATGATCACCCACAACGATGACCTCCTGGAGAAAAAACTGCGTCTTCTGAGGTTTCACGGGATTGAGCGCGACGCCTGGAAAAGGTACGGGAAAGGGGGGAACCCCGAGTATGACATCGTGGAGCCCGGCTACAAGTACAATCTGACGGATATCCAGGCGGCCCTGGGGATCGCCCAGCTTTCCAGACTTTCCGAATTCAACCGGCGCCGGGGAGAACTCGTGAAACTGTACAGGGAGGGTCTCGGGGATACAGAGGGCCTTGAGCTTCCCGGCGATCCCCCCTATCCCCACGACCATGCCTGTCATCTTTTTGTGGTGAAGATCGTGGCCATGGATCGGAAGAGGTTTATGGAGAGGCTTTCGGAATATAACATCGGTTACGGTCTTCATTTTCCGGCCTGCCATCTCCTGAAATACGTCAGGAACCGTTTCGGCGTCACACCGCTGCCGGAAACGGAGCGCGCCGCCGGAAGGATCATGTCGCTGCCCCTGTTTCCGGACATGTCGGATGACGACGTCGCCTACGTGTGCGCAGCGGTGCGCGAGATCCTGAAGAGAGGGCAGGGAGGCGGTTCGGCATGAAAGGAAAAGAGGGGGCGTTTACGAAGCAAATGATTTCCCTTGTCATTCCCGTCTATAATGAGGAGGATACTCTTCCGGCGCTGATGGAGAGGATCCGGCCGGTGATGTCGGAGCTGGAGAGA
>JAHJQP010000025.1 GCA_018819165.1 Pseudomonadota bacterium | reverse complement strand
CATGATCTTCCAGGCGATGTTCGCCGTCATTACACCGGCCCTGATCATCGGGGCGTTCGCGGAACGTATGAAGTTTTCGGCCTTTCTGCTCTTCACCCTCCTGTGGGCGACGCTGGTCTACGACCCGCTGGCCCACTGGGTTTGGGGGACCGGAGGCTGGCTCCGGAACCTGGGGGCGCTGGACCTTGTCGACTGCGTCCGGATCAGCTCCGGCGAACGGGGCGGGATCGCCATCGGCTGACATAGCGGGCCGGTCCGGCGCGTCGTGTGCCGCCGTGCCGTGCCGGCCCTTGCGATAAAAATCATTGACAAACAAGGCAACCCATCGTATTCTTCCACCACAGAAAAACAAGTTCTTATCAATACATCTCAGACTTGTAAATGTCCATTGACGAATCTCCAACATTGTGCTTTTGTCTATCATTGAATCTTTCATCGGTCAGAAATTGAAGAGACGTGGAGTTTGACTTTTTTACAGGGATCGTCACGAGTCAACTGTTTGTAAGGAGGTGTTTTTGGGGTTGAGGCAAGGTCGCACATGTCATGTGTGCCCTGTGGATTGAACATGAAACAGCAAAATCTTTACCGAGGAGGGTTAATATGGGAAAGAAAAAACTTTCAAGAGGCGTAGCGATCGTAGGTGGCGGGTTATCCAAAATGGGGCTATTCAAAGATCGCAATTCCAAGGATTTTTTTGCTGAATCCTATCTGGAAATGCTGGGCTCAATAGACAAAGGGGTAGATCCCAAGGATATCGATGCCATCTATATCGGCAATTTTACAAATGACTTCTTCGTTAATCAGGCTCATTGGGGTCCGATCATTTCTGATCTAGTGGGGCATGTACCCAAGCCGGTGACCAGGACCGAAGGAGCATGCGCCTCGAGCGCTCTGGCTTTCCGGGAAGGGGTGTTTGCCATTGCCTCCGGGTTCTATGACGTCGTTCTGGTGGGAGGGCTGGAACAGATGTCCAAACGCACTACCGAAGAAATAACCGAGGGCCTGGGTACCGCCGGAAGTCCCTATGAAGTGGCGGCCGGATTCACCTTCCCCGGCGTTTTCGGAAACATTGCCACGAACTATTTTGCCAAGTACGGTACAAACCGGGAAACGCTTTTTAATGTGACCATAAAAAGTCACCTTAATGCTCCCCTGAACCCCAAGGCCCAGTATCCCATGACGATCCGTGATTTCATGAATGCCAGGATCGAGAAATGCCGTCAAAAGGGGATGCCCGTGCCCGAATGGGAAGACGAGAAGGCTTTTCTCCGGGACGTCACGGTAAATCCACCCATTGCCTGGCCCATGCACCTCTTTGACTGCTGCCCCATAAGCGACGGTGCATCCTGTTTGCTGTTGGTAGCCGAGGATATAGCGAAAAGTTTTACCGACAATCCGATCTATGTGGCCGGAATCGGGCAGGGCAGTGGGTATAGCTTGCATGCGACCAAGAACATCACTTCCTTTGAAGCGACCAAGTATGCTGCCCAGGAGGCCTATGGGATGTCCGGTTTTACCCCCGATGACATCCAATTCGCTGAAGTCCATGATTGCTTCTCCATGGCAGAGCTCATCCACATAGAAGACCTTGGTTTTTTCAAACCGGGAGAGGGACATAAAGCCACTGCCGAAGGTCTGACCATGCTGGCTGGTCCGAAACCCATAAACACTTCGGGAGGTCTGAAATCGAAAGGCCACCCGGTGGGTGCAACAGGCGTGGCGCAGATTTATGAAGTTTGGATGCAGTTGAGAGAAAAAGCAGGGAAGAGACAAATCCCCAACAAGAATTTGAGGGTAGGGGGCGCCCAAAATCTGGGCGGCACGGGTGGCACTTGCAGCTTTACGATTCTGGAGAGGAGGTAGACCATGAACGACCGAGCTTTCAACGATCATTCCTATGAGGAGTTCCTGAAAGAAGAAAAAATCATGGGCTCCAAGTGTAAAAAATGTGGGGCCTTGGCCCTCCCTCCCCGCCCGTTGTGTGTATCCTGTTTTGGCCAGGACTTGGAATGGGTGCAGTTTCGGGGTGCGGGAAAACTCGCAGCCTTTACCAGTATCGTCATCGCCCCCCCGAGCATGGCTAAGGAAGGCTTTAATAAGAATAACCCGTATATCGTTGGCGTCGTAGAGCTGGAGGAAGGGCCAAACATGGTAGCCCGCATTGCCGGTCTGGATGCCAAAAAACCGGCAGAAATCGACATTGGAATCGCTCTCAAAGCGGAATTTATTCGTACCGACCCGGCACCCGATCAGAAAACTTACGTAGTTTTCAGGCCTTAGCATAGCCTTAAATAAAAAGAGCTGCCGTGTGCAGCTCTGAGAGTAAAAAGGTATCAAGCCAAACTGAACCAAAAACCCGCAGCCGCCTGAGCAGGCGGTGATTTTTGCGCTATATGACTATGGAAAGGAGATTCGAAATGCAATTGACTACGGTCCGTTTGGAAAAATCCGAAAGCGTAGCCACGGTGACCTTAAATCGTCCGGAGAAGATGAATGCCTACAACAGCACCATGCTGAGCGAGCTGGTATCTGTTCTCAAGGATGTGGCCTTGGACGATGACATCCGGGCAGTGATCATCACCGGGGAGGGTCGTGCCTTCTGTGCCGGTGCGGATGTTCAAGACATCGATGCGTTGCTGAGTCTTCAAAATGAGCTGTCGGAAAGCCAGGACATTTTGAAATTGTTGAATCGCGCCGTACTTGCCATCCGCCATATGCCCAAGCCTGTCGTAGCGGCGGTGAATGGGGTTGCGGCAGGGGGCGGCGCCAATCTGGTCCAGGCCTGCGACGTCATCATAGCCTCGGACAAGGCCAGATTTGCTGAAAATTTCATTAATATCGGTCTGGTTCCGGATGGAGGGGGCACCTTTTTTCTTCCGGAACGCATCGGGTACCACAGGTCGGCGGAGATTTTTTTTACGGGCAGGATTTTGAGCGCCCAGGAGGCCCTGGACATGGGTTTATATAATCGTGTCGTTGCTTCCGAAGAAGTTGCGAGCGCCGCCAGGGAATTT
>JAHJQP010000161.1 GCA_018819165.1 Pseudomonadota bacterium | reverse complement strand
TCATAAAAAAAGACCGTGAATCGTCACGGCCTTTTTTGCATGCAAAAAAAGCCGTGGGGTCCGGAAGAGGTCCCCACGGCTTTCATCTTCTTTAATTCATCTGATCAGCAGCGGACAAACCCCTCCCTCGGATTGTTCCACCACCACCAGTTCCTGATTGCGATCTGTTCCATCATTATCTCCGTCTCACTGACTGTTTTCCACCGTTGCAGATTCTCCTACCAGACTTTGGGAAACATGTCAACCCCGATTTTGTGTTTTTGTGTTTTGTGTTGTGTCGGATTTTCTTGACACACATGCCATCTTCCGGCGGTGCTTCACTGCTTCTTTAGGAGGGCCGCGAGGCCTTCCGCGTCGTGATTCAGGACCAGTTCCTTGAGCAGGGAGAGGTTCCTCTCATAGATTTCCAGGATTCCCTGCATGTTCGGGTTTCCCGCGAGGAGTCCCGCGTAGAGTTCGGGACTCGCGCCGAAGACCTTCTCGACGATCGCCCGCTTGGTTCTGAAGTTGGGTGTGGAGAAGGCGTCGAGCGCTGACGGCGCCACGCCGGAATCCCTGAGTGTCAGGCCCATGAGGATCGTCTCCAGATGAGTCAGCCCCTGGACGAGGGACATCATCCGGTCATGCTCCGCCGGGGTCGTCACCGTGACGCGGGCGCCGTTTTTCGTGAAGAGCCTTTCCGTCCATTCGAGCCACCGGTTTCCCCGCCCCGGACACAGAACGACGTTCTGGCCGTCGAGGGAGGGGCAATCCGGGCCGAAGAGAGGATGGCTGCCGATCACCTCTGCCGTCGTGGCCTCCAGCATCGCCCGGACCGGTTCTTCCTTCAGCGACGTGAAGTCCATCAGGAGCGAATCCTCCGGGAGATGCGGCCCCACGAGCCGGATGACGTCAAGGGTCGCCGCGATGGGGACGGAAACGATGACGACCCGGCAGCGTCTCGCGAGCTCCGGGATGGGCATCCCTTCCCTCCTCCCCACGACATGGACGGGGTACCCCTCCCCTCTAAAGAAGGCGGCGAACCATTTGCCAATCCCCCCGGTGCCGCCGATGATGCCGATTTCAAATCCGTTCATCCGCTCAACCTTTCCTCATCCCTGTTCCGGTATCTGCATAGGGGGGATCGCCCTCTGACGCAGAAGATGATCGGCCAGGACGATCGAGACCATCGCCTCGCAGACAGGGATGATACGCGGGATGACCGATACGTCGTGCCTGCCTTTGACCGTCACGACTGCGGGATTTCCGTCCCTGTCGACCGTTTCCTGGGGGCGCGCGATGGAGGAGATGGGTTTGCATGCCGCCCGGATGATGATTTCGTTTCCGTTTGTGATTCCTGCCAGGATTCCCCCGGCATGGTTGGTCCGGAAGCCCTCGGGGCAGATGGGGTCGTTGCAGGCGGAGCCGGTCATCCGCGCCGCCGCGAAACCCGCGCCGATCTCCACCCCCTTTACGGTTCCGATCCCCATGAGGGCGCCCGCCAGATCCGCGTCGATCTTGCCGAAGACCGGTTCGCCGAGGCCCGGCGGGCAGCCCCGGACGACGATCTCCACGATCCCGCCGAGCGTATCGCCCGCGGCACGGGTCTCTTCCAGCCGGGCGATCATCTTCTTTTCCGCTTCCGGATCGGGGCAGCGCAGGGGGCTGGCTTCCGCCGCGGCAAGGGAGAGGGTCAGGGCGGTGATGCCGCCGATTTCTTTCGTCCACGCCGTAACGGTGATTCCCGCCTGACCGATGACCTTCCGGGCAACGGCGCCGGCGGCGACCCGTCCTGCGGTCTCCCGGCCCGAGGCGCGCCCGCCGCCCCGGTGATCTCTGATTCCGTATTTCGCCTGGTAGGTGAAATCACCGTGTCCGGGGCGGAAAAGATTCCGAAGGTTCTCGTAGGCGGCGCCTTCGGCGTCGGCGTTGCGGATCATCAGCGAAATCGGGGTCCCCGTCGTTTTTCCCTCGAAGACGCCGGAGAGGATCTCCACCCGGTCCGCCTCCCGGCGGGGACTTGCCGATGCAAGACCTCCCGGCCGCCGCCGGTCGAGATCCGTCTGGATGTCTGCCGCGGACAGGTCGAGCCGGGGCGGGCAGCCGTCGATGACGGCCCCGATCGCCGGGCCGTGGGACTCTCCCCACGTGGTTACCTTAAACAGGACGCCGATAGTGTTTCCGGACATATCTATTTTTTCTCCTTCCCGTTTCCGGCCCTTTCTGCCTGCTGGAACCTTTCCCCCAGGCCGGTGCAGATCGCCTCCGCAACCCCCTCCACCCCGGTTTCCGTGGTATCGACGGCGAGATCGGCGAGGCGCCGGTAAAGCGGCTCCCTTTCCGCCAGAATCTCATTCACTTCCATTGTGCTCGCTTTTCCTATCAGGGAAGGACGCTGCGCCCCGCTGACGGGGTCGCTTTCCATCCTTTCGGCAATGACATGTGCGGCGGCGCAGAGCCAGACGAAAAGGCCGTTTCCTCTCAGGCTCTCCACGTTCCGAGTGTCAAGGATGGCGCCGCCGCCCAGAGCAATGACACTGCCGTCCGTACCGGCGAGGTCCCCGATGACTGCCCGTTCCAACTCACGGAAGGCCGGCCACCCCTGTGCCGCCACGATCTCGTCCACCGTCCGTCCCTCCCGCCGTGCGATCAGCTCATCCGTATCGTAAAAGGGAACTCCCAGGCGCGCCGCCAGACTACGGCCGGCCGCGGTCTTTCCCGTGCAGCGGTATCCCACGAGGATGATGTTCATAGCGCCATAGACCTCTCGAGAGTTTGAAAAATAAGGGGAGGAGGGTGTTTTCAAGAGAGTTCTTCCAGGACTCTCCAGAAGCCGGGGAAGGATTTTCCGACGCACTCCTCCCCGTCGATCCTCATCCCCGGCACGGCGAGCCCCAGGACGGCGAAGCTCATGGCGATCCGGTGGTCGTTGTAGGTGGCAATCGCCGCGCCGTGGGGGCTTCCCCCCGTGATGGCGATGCCGTCCGCGATCTCTTCCGCGCTGATTCCGGTTTTTCTCAGTTCGTTCACCAGGGCTGCGAGGCGGTCGCTCTCCTTCAGGCGAAGATGGGCGACGTTCCGGATGATGGTCCGTCCGGGCCGGAGGGCTGAGAGTACTGCCAGGGTCGGCACCATGTCGGGCATTGCGCCCAGGTCGAAGGTCATCTCCCCGCCGGGTAGATCGCCCCCTTCGATCCCGACGTGATTCTCCCCCCGGATGACCGTACAACCGAGCCGTTCCAGAATCGCGAGGAGAGCGATGTCCCCCTGGCCTGTCCGGGGGTTGATATTCTCCAGCCGGATACGGCCCTTCAGCAGGGCGGCGGCGAGAAAGAAGTAGGAGGCGCTGGAGACGTCCCCCTCGACCCGGTATTCCCGCCCCCGGTAGCGCTGCCCGCTTTTGACGACATAACGGCCGGCGCCGTCCGCGACGACCGCCACGCCGAAGGCCCCCATCGTCTCCGTGGTGAGCGCCACGTAGGGGAGGGAGGGGATTTTCCCTTCCAGGACGATGGTCATGTCG
>JAHJQP010000160.1 GCA_018819165.1 Pseudomonadota bacterium | reverse complement strand
CACCTGGCGGAAGGAAGAAACTATTTCCCGGGCTCGGGGCCCAAGGGACAAACCTTCTCTTCCGACATACTGAAATGGTTTTACCAAAAAAGAATGAACTCGCAAACAAACACTGTAAGCTAACTTTCAATATACGAGGGACAGCGCCCTATTTAAAAAAATAGAATAAATAGGGCGCTGTCCCTATTTATAAGGAGGGATGAACAATGGCTTCTGGAATCAGGGATAAGGTGGCGATTCTCGGGATGGGATGCAGCCGCTTCGGGGAGCGCTGGAATATGGGGGCCGAGGAGCTTTTGGTCGAGGCCTTCCAGGAGTGCCTCGCCGACGCCGGCATCGAAAAAGATCAGATCCAGGCGGCCTGGCTCGGCCACTGCCTCGAGGAGACCGGCCTCGGCAAGTCCGCCACGCCGCTCGGGGTGGCCCTTCGCCTGCCCCACATCGCCGTCACCCGGACGGAAAACTTCTGCGCCACGGGGACCGAGGCCTTCCGGGGGGCCGTTTACGCGGTGGCCTCCGGGGCCTACGACATCTGCCTCGCCATCGGGGTGGAAAAGCTGAAGGACACCGGTTACGGGGGCCTGCCGAACACCGGCTCCAACTTCGGCTCGCTCAGCTGGCAGTGGTTCCCCAACGGCTCTCCGCCGGGCCTCTTCGCCCAGCTGGCCTCGGCCTATACCGCAAAGTTCCGGGTCTCCGACAAGGACCTCAAGCGGGCGATCGCCCATGTCTCGATGAAAAGCCATGCGAACGGCGTGCTCAACCCCAAGGCCCACCTCCGCAAAGCAGTGACGATGGAGCAGATCCTCGCCGCCCCGATCATCGCCCACCCGCTGGGGCTCTTCGACTGCTGCGGCGTAAGCGACGGCTCCGCCTGCGCCATCGTGACAACGCCGGAGATCGCCAAGTCGCTGGGGAAAAAGGATCTTGTATCCGTGAAAGCGCTCCAACTCGCCGTCTCCAGCGGCTACGAGGGGGGCTACAACGATTGGGACGGCGAGCACTTCGTCACGGCAAGCAAGTGCAGCACGAAGGCCTACGAGGAGGCGGGAATCGCGAACCCCAAGGAGGAGATCAGCATGATGGAGCTCCACGACTGCTTCTCTATCACAGAGCTTGTCACCTATGAGGATCTCCATATCTCCGAGCGGGGCCACGCCTGGAAGGATTCGCTCGACGGGTTCTACGACCGGGACGGCAAGATTCCCACTCAGGTGGACGGAGGGCTCAAGTGCTTCGGCCATCCGATCGGGGCCTCGGGCCTCCGGATGATCTACGAGATGTACATCCAGCTCCTGGGAAGGGCCGGAGATCGGCAGCTCAAGAACCCGCGCTACGGGCTGACGCACAACCTGGGCGGCTTCCCGCACCAGAACATCTGCGCGATCTCCATCGTCGGCCGCTACGAGAATTAAAGGGGAATCATCATGGAAATTCTGCAATACACGGAAGAGCACCGGATGTTCAGAGAGGCGCTCCGGCGCTTTCTCGCCAAGGAGATCACGCCCCACGTCGAGGAGTGGGAGGAGGCCGGGATCGTCCCCCGTGAGGCCTGGAAGAAGATGGGGGAGCAGGGATTTCTCGCGATGGGCGTGCCCGAGGAGTACGGCGGCCTGGGGGCGGATTTCCTCTACTCCGTCATTGTGACGGAGGAGCTGACCCGGACGAACCACTCGGGACTCGCCGCCTCGCTCCACACCGACATCGTCGTCCCCTACATCGTCTCCTTCGCTACCGAGGAGCAGAAACATAAATACCTCCCCGGCTGCATCTCCGGCGACATCATCACGGCGATAGCCATGACGGAGCCCAACACGGGGAGCGACCTGGCGGCGATTAAAACGACGGCGGTGGAGTCCGGCGACGAGTTGATCATCAACGGCCAGAAGACCTTCATCAGCAACGGGATCAACTGCGACCTCCTGGTCCTGGCCGCCCGCGATCCATCGGTGGAGAACCCCCACGCCGCGGTCGACCTCTTCCTCGTCGAGGCGGCGACCCCCGGCTTCGAAAAGGGAAAACGGATCAAAAAGGTCGGCTGGCACAGCCAGGACACGGCGGAGCTCTACTTCACCGACTGCCGGATCCCGAAGGCGAACCGCCTGGGCGAGCATGGGACGGGCTTCCTGAAGCTCATGCAGAAGCTCCAGCAGGAGCGGCTCGTTTGCGCGATCGGCGCCGTGGCGGCGGCCGAATACATGATCGAAATCACGATCCAGTACTGCAAGGAGCGGACCGCCTTCGGGCGCCCCATATCCAAGTTCCAGAACACCCAGTTCGAGATCGTGGAGATGTCGACCGAGGCAAGACTGGGGCGGACCTTCGTCGACAAGCTGATCGCGGACCACATGGAGGGGAAGGACATCGTCGTAGACGTCTCGATGGCGAAGTACTGGACGACGGAGATGGCCTCGCGCGTGGCCGACCGCTGCGTCCAGCTTTTCGGCGGTTACGGCTACTGCGAGGAGTACCCCATCGCCCGGGCGTGGCGGGACATCCGGGTGACCCGGATCTTCGCCGGGACCAACGAGATCATGAAGACGATCGCCGCCCGCTTCATGGGGCTGT
>JAHJQP010000159.1 GCA_018819165.1 Pseudomonadota bacterium | reverse complement strand
CCTGATTTGACCGCCTCTTCATCCACGAAGGAATGCAAACAATCACTCCGCTATACAGATTGCGTCAACCTCCCCTGGAGAATTCTCAGCGGCGGGATTCCCATAGTCTCATCCTATAGATATCATTTGAATAATCAATTTGACAAAAAATACAGCATTGGTCTATCAAAAGCAAGACCTTTCTGAATGGATTTCCCTTCCCGAGGTATTCGCATCCTGACCGGAAGCGGGAACGGGAAGGGCCGTAAATCCAAACCAAAAGAGCAAAGGAGCTAAATCGAGAAGGTATTGTGTCTGGGCGGTGCGGGGAAGATCTGCTGCGAATCCACGCTGGATCTGGGCAAGGCGGCTGAGGAACGGCCCAAGAACAACGACATCTGGAAGCAGAAGTTCAGGACTGAATTCAAATAGAATCGTCAGGCCGTTCGTATCACGGGAGGAGGGGGATGGCGACAGCAGAGTTGTCTGTAAAACTGCAATCGAGCAGCGGGAGCAGGGTCAAGGATTTTCTCAATGCACACATGATCCACATCCTGGCCGCTTTTTTGTTCCTGCTGCTCGCCTTCTTTCTCCTCTACCCCATCATCGCGGTTCTCATCAAGAGCCTGCGGGGACCGTCGGGATTCACCCTGGAATATTACAGGGCGTTCTTCAGCAAAAATTACTACTATCAGTCCCTCTACAACACGCTTCTTCTCGGGGCCATCAATACCGCGGTTTGCCTCGTCATCGGGTTCTGTCTCGCCTACATGACGACGCGCGGACCGTGGATCCTCAGGAAGCCGCTGAAGATCATCTCCCTGGTCCCCCTGATTGCACCGCCGTACCTGTTTGCCCTCTCCCTGATCATCCTTTTCGGCCGCAACGGCCTTGTCACCAGGATGTTCGACCTCCACTGGGAGCTTTACGGCTTCGGCGGCGTCGTCATCTCCCAGACACTGGCCTTCATCCCGCTCGCTTTCATAATGATCGAAAGCACGCTCATGTCGCTCAACCCCAATCTCGAAGAGAGCGCCTATGACATGGGGGCGTCGGAGGCGACCATCCTCCGGACGATCACCATTCCGCTCCTGGCGCCGGGACTTCTCAAGGCGGCATTGCTCGTCTTCGTCATGACCATCGCCGAGTTCGGGAACGCCGCCATCCTGGGCGGCCGGACCCCCTTCCTGGCGCCGGATACCTATACGATGATCACCGGGGAGTCCGATTTCAACATGGGGAGCGTGCTTTCCGTGATCCTGATCGCCCCCTGCATTATTATCTTTTTAATCCATAATTATCTGTTAGAGGGGAAGACATTCACCACGATCGGGGGCAAGCCGGTCGCCTCGGAGCCGAGGAAGATCACCCCCCTGATCAAGGTCCCCTTCGTGATCATTACCACGGCCGCCGCCGGGGCGATTTTAGTATGCTTCGCCGTGGTCTTTGCGGCCTCCTTCTCTAAGATCCTCGGCGTGACCGATGGGTTTGTCCTTTCCAATTATATGGATTTTACCTCCAATCGGGCGATTTACAACAGCATCCGGGTCAGTTTCGTGGCCGCCGTCATCGGCGCGATCATCGGCGTCCTTTTGGCCTACGTCATCGTCCGGGGGAAATTTTTCGGCCGGACCTTCATCGAGATGGTTTCCCTCTCCGGTTTCGCCCTTCCCGGAACTGTTCTCGGCATCGGTTATCTCCTGGCCTTCAGCGCGCCCCCGCTCAAGCTGACGGGCGGCATCATGATCCTTGCCCTGAACTGCGTCTTCCGTTTTCTTGCGGTCGGCGTGGAAGCGGGGATCAGCAAGCTGCATCAGATCCACATCGAAATCGAAGAGGCGTCGGCCGATCTCGGCGCAAGCTTCCTCACCACCTTTTACAGGATTGTCCTGCCGATCATGTTCCCCGCCTTCATTGCGGGTTTCATCTATACCTTCATGACGGCGATCATCTCACTGAGCGCCGTTGTCTTCCTGGTCAGTCCCGGATTCCAACTGGCCGCCGTGAGTATCTTTGACGCCGCCGTCTATGGAGAAATCGGCATCGCCTCGGCCACGACCGTGAAACTGGTTTTGATCGTCATGATCTGTATGATGATCCTGAATTACATCACCAAAAAGACCAGGTTGGGCAGCGGCATAATCAAGTCGGCAGCCGTATGACAAAGAAGGGGATCGCTTGAACAATATGGATATGAACGCAGCTGAAAAACCGATGTTGATTCTCAGGGACATCCATAAGTTCTACGGAAAGAACGAGGTCATCAAGGGGGTATCGCTGGAGGTGAGAAGGGGGGAACTGGTTACCTTCGTCGGACCCAGCGGCTGCGGGAAGACGACCCTCCTGCGCCTGATCGGCGGTTTCACCGATATCAGTTCGGGCGACATCATCCTCGACGGCCAGAGGATCAACGACCTTCCCCCGAACCTCCGGGACACGCGGATCTGTTTCCAGAACTATGCCCTCTTTCCCCATATGACGGTGGCGGAAAACGTCGGCTATGGCCTGAAAATCAACAAATGGCCCAAGGACAAGGCCGCTGCGAGGGTCAGGGATCTCCTGGAAATGGTCGAACTGGAGGCGTTTGGGGACAGGATGATCGATAAGCTCAGCGGCGGTCAGCAGCAGCGTGTCGCCTTTGCGCGCGCGCTCAGTCTCGAACCGAAAGTGCTTCTGCTGGATGAGCCGCTTTCAAACCTCGACGCGAACCTGAGGCTCGTCATGCGCGAGGAGATCCGCAAGCTTCAGGAAAGGCTTCACATCACGACCGTTTTCGTGACGCACGATCAGTTCGAGGCCATGGCCATTTCCGATCGCCTGGTCGTCATGAAGGACGGCCTGATCGAGCAGGTCGGAACTCCGATCGAGATCTACGAGAGGCCGGCAAACGAATTTATTGCCGCATTCGTCGGTTATGTCAATTTCATGAAGGGCAGGATCGCATCGATCGATGAGAAAACGCGCACTATTGTTGTCGAAACGCAATATGGAAAGTTTGAGATCAATCTGGAGCAGGAAGATATACGCAACGGCGATGAAGTGCTCATGGTCGTCCGCCCGGAGAGCGTTTCCCTCTCGCTGGACTTCGGGGTCAACAGGCAGAATGTTCTCTGTGGAACATTGAAGACCTATATGTACGCGGGCTCCCTTGCAAAATGTACAGTCATGGTCGGTGACAAGAAAATGATCATTGACCAGTACAACCCGCGGGATGCGGTGCACTTCAAAAACGCTGAGAAGGTTGAAGTGGAGATCCCCCGCAGCGTTCATCTCCTGAAAAAGAAAAAATAGCGCAGATCTGAATCGCAATAACAACAGGCCGGTCGCCGCCCCCTGATGTCCGGGGCCGCTATTTAAGTAAGTTCTACGCGTAGAACCGGCGAAGCGGGGGCATGGCCTTTTCCGATCAACCCGGTTATGAAATAAGGATGCAGCGATGAAACCCGTATCATTGGTGGTAACGATTTTCCTGGCCCTGGTTGCCGTCGGGCAATTCCTGCGATTTGTGTTTCAAGTGGAAGTGACGGCAGGGGGCCTCACGGTGCCGTTGTGGTTGAGTCTGGTGGCCTCAGTGTTCGCGGGCGCTTTCGCCATCATGCTCTGGCTGGAAAATCGGAGAAAATAGAGGAAGAAGACGCTTGGTCATCCGAGCCATGCCGGAGGAAGATAAAACAGCAGCCATGAGCCCCACCGCTTGGATGGATGCAAGACTGCAAATGTTGATGCTCGATGTCCAGATCATTTCGTTGAATTCTGGTTGAATTTGTTAATCAATGACTATACGACAGTTTTTACCAGACCATATTTGAAAACGCGTATGTCATGATATAACCACACAGCTTCATGAATGTATGGTAAAAACATGCAACTGTATGGTATAGGCATACGCCATGGGGATATTGGCTGAACTTTTGTCATCAAAAATCAGGGCGGAAATCTTTCGCATTCTCTTCGGAGTTGCTCAAGATACAGAGCTCCACGTGCGCGAGATTGAGCGGCGAACCGGTTTTGCCATCGGCACTGTACAGACGGAACTCAAGAAACTCCAGCGTCTCGATATCATCTCCAGGGTGAAGGATGGCAATCGTGTTTATTACCGAGCAAACACCGCCCACCCCCTTTACCCTAACATCCGGGAACTCGTCCTCAAGACAAGTGGCTTGGCAGATGTAATCAAACATGCCATCGGCAATGAAAAAGGTATCAAGGTAGCCTTTGTATTCGGATCGTTTGCCCGGCAGGAGGAAAAAGCCAATAGCGACGTCGATCTCATGGTCGTCGGCGATATCGGCTTGAGGAAGTTAACGGGGCTATTGATGGATG
>JAHJQP010000158.1 GCA_018819165.1 Pseudomonadota bacterium | reverse complement strand
TTCGATGTCCGCCGGACAGGGGAGATAGCGGGTAACCGCATCCAGTAGCGGTTGCACGCCTTTGTTCTTGTAGGCCGATCCCATGAAAACGGGGGTCATCTTCCGCGCCAGCGTTCCCCGGCGGATGGCCTCGATGATCAGTGTGCCGGGGATCGTCTTCTCTTCCAGGATCGCCTCCGTCAGTTCATCGGAAAACATGGATGCGGCATCGATCATTTCCTCCCGCATCTTTCGGGCCTCGGCCATCAGTTCCCCGGGAATCTCGGCAACGCGGACACGCTCGCCGTTTTCTCCCTCAAAATAGAGAGCCCTCATGGCCAGCAGATCGACGACGCCCTGGAAGTCCGCTTCCAGGGAAAGTGGAATCTGCATGGCCACGGCATTGTGTCCCAGTTTCGTACGGAGCTGGTCGATCACGCGGTAGGGGGCGGCGCCGCTCCGGTCGCATTTGTTGATAAAGGCAATACATGGCACCCGGTAGCGCTTCATCTGGTGATCCACCGTGATCGATTGAGATTGAACGCCGCCCACGGAGCAGAGCACTAATACAGCGCCGTCCAGCACCCGCAGAGAGCGTTCGACCTCGATGGTGAAATCCACATGCCCCGGCGTGTCGATGATGTTGATCTCATGGTCCAGCCACTGGCAGAACGTCGCCGCCGAGGCGATGGTTATGCCGCGCTCCCTTTCCAACTCCATCGAGTCCATGGTGGCGCCGACGCCGTCCTTGCCCTTCACGTCGTGAATGGCATGGATCCGCTTCGTATAAAAAAGAATCCTCTCGGTCAGAGTGGTCTTCCCCGAGTCGATATGGGCGCTGATGCCGATATTCCTGACATTTTCCAACTTGTTGGCCATACATCTTCCTTCTTGAACAAATGACCGTCCGGTCACCCCTTTCTAAAAAATAAAAAATCCCTCATTTGGAAAAGTCATACCAGATGGGGGATCCACTATTGATAACGATGATGGTATTGCGGTTTTTACTATGCGATTATTGACTGATTGTCAAGACTTATTTCCCGAGACTTATTTCCCGAGAAACTTCCGGATTCATTTCCTCCCGTCGAGAATCTCCCGGAGGGCCTCGGAAAGGAGGGTTACATTTTCCCGCCGGCTGGAGAAGCCCATCAACCCGACCCGCCAGATCTTCCCCTTCAGCGGCCCGAACCCGCCGCCGATATCTATGTTATAAACCTCGCGCAGGCGTGTCCGGACAGCCGCATCATCGGCCCCCTCAGGGACGCAGACCGTCGTCAGGGAAGGCAGCCGGTGTTCCCGCCTGACAAAGAGTTTCAGGCCGAGCGCTTCCATCTTTTCCGACAGATACTCAGCGATGGCCCGGTGGCGGACCCAGCGGTCCTCCAGCCCTTCTTCGAGGACGAGCCTCAGTCCTTCGCGGAATCCGTAATGGAGGGTCGTGGAAGGGGTGTGGTGGTACACCCTTTCCTTGTTCCAGTATTTTTCGAGCAGGGTCAGATCGAGGTACCAGTTAGGTACCCGGTTTTTCCGGCGATGGAGAATTTCGACGGCCTGGTCGCCGGCTGTAAACGGAGAGAGACCGGGAGGACAGCCGAGACACTTCTGCGATGCGCTGAATGCCAAGTCGATCCCCCATTCGTCGATCTTCAGAGGTGTGCCGCTGAGCGAAGTGACGCAGTCAACAAGAAAAAGGGCCCCGTGCCGATGGGCGATTTCGCCCATCCCCTCCAGCGGCTGGAGTGCACCGGTGGAGGTTTCCGCATGGATAAGGGCGAAAAGCTTGACCGGTTTATTCGCGGCGAGGGCGGCTTCCACCTCCTCTTGCGTAAAGACATCGCCCCAGGATTTTTCGATCCTTTTTACGTCGGCTCCGTATAGTCTCGCCATTTCGCACATACGTTCGCTGAAATAGCCGTTGCAGCCGATGACGACCGTATCTCCCGGTTCTACGAAATTGCAGAAGGCAGTTTCCATGCCCGCGCTGCCCGTCCCCGAAATGGGAAACGTCAGGGTGTTTTTGGTCTGAAAAACGGCCCGGAGCAGCGCCTGTTCTTCGTCCATAAGGGAGAGCCACTCCGGATCGAGATATCCGACCAGCGCAGTGCTCATGGTGCGAAGCACCCGGGGATGAACGGCGCTGGGACCCGGTCCGAGAAGAAGACGGTGCGGTACGTTCAGATCATTGATTGCGAGTGCCATAATCTATCCTCATAATAAATTGAATTAATTCAGGAAAGATGTTTCGAAGTTCTGTCGCTTAGATCGGCATGATTCTTTTAGAATATCCCCTGAAAAAGCGGGCTTCGCATACAATGTCTAAATAGAAAAGTCAAGGAAAAACAGCACGGATTTATCTCGTCTCCTCTTTGCTTACATTAACCGGTCCTTTCCGGTCCGCTCAAAGAAGGGGAGGAATCCTCCCAGGATTTGGCGCTTTACTGACTATTTACGAGTGCATCATCCTTGATCGCCCCCATTATCTCCGGCGCCTGCCCGGCGCTGCCCAGGACTTTCAGATTCTTGCTTCGGTAGAGAGAAAATAGGGCCTCCCTGGCGGGTCCCAGATACTTCCGGGGGTCAAACTCCTCAGGCTTCAGGGCGAAAATCTCTCGGATCTTCGCCGTCATGATGAGCCTTCCGTCTGAGTCGATGTTGATCTTGCAGACGGCCGATCGGGCCGCTTCCCGGAGCTGTTCCTCGGGAATGCCGGAGGAATCCTTCAGGCGACCGCCGTAGCGATTGATTGTATCCACGGCCTCCCGGGGGATGGAGGAAGATCCGTGCAGAACGATGGGAAAGCCGGGAATCCGGTGCTCAATTTCATGGAGGATGTCCAGACGGAGGGCAGGCGTCTGCTCTGCCTTGAATTTGTAAGCGCCGTGGGAGGTCCCGATGGAAATGGCCAGCGAATCAACGCCCGTCCGCGAGACGAAATCCTCCACCTCTTCCGGACGAGTATAGGTATGGGCGGCAGCCGAGACCTCGTCCTCAACGCCTGCCAGTACGCCCAGTTCCCCTTCCACTGTCACGTCATGCAGATGGGCGAAATCGGCCACCTTTCTGGTCAGTATCGCATTTTCTTCGTAGGGAAGGTGGGAGCCATCGATCATCACGGAGGAAAAGCCGGATTCTATGCAGGAGACGCAGAGATCGTATGAATCCCCATGATCCAGATGGAGGGCGATCGGGATCTCCCCTGCCCCTTTCTCTGCGGCTTCCCGTTTCATCATCTCGACGGCTCCGTGCCCCATGTGAAGCAAGAGTGTTCGGTCGGCATAGTCCCTCGCTCCCTTGGAAACCTGGATGATGACGGGCGACTGCGTCTCCAGGCAGGCGAGGATGATGGCCTGAAGCTGTTCCATGTTGTTGAAATTGTAAGCCGGAACGGCAAATCCACCCCTGATGGCCCCGGCGAACATCATCCTCGTATTGAACAGCCCCAGCGAGGTGTAATGAACATTCATGGCCTTCCTCCCTTTTTCAGACAAACCGATTGTTCGTATAACCACCGCCAATTCCCCGCAGAATCTGCATGCATTTTCACTTGATATTCTTATCATATGCCCCCGCCCGCGGCAACCCTTTTCCCGCTGACCGGGAGCGCAACCCACACGCCCCGCCTGGCAGGTGCGGCGGAAGGGCGCTATAAAACAATCGCCTCCTTGCCGGAAGGCCGGAGCCACGTAGTCGGGGAGCCTCACTGCCGATGAGATCACTCTTGACAAAAGAGAGATTTGTTCATAGTTAACAAAAGACGATCCTCGCCTAGAGCAAACGTACTTTTTGGGAAATTGTTGCAGGAACAAAAGGAGAGAAAAACCATGACAGATACCGTGAAGTTGTATACGCTCATCTGTCCGTGCGCCTACCGGGAAGCGGACATCCGCCAGTACGGAAGCTGTTACTGCAATCTC
>JAHJQP010000024.1 GCA_018819165.1 Pseudomonadota bacterium | reverse complement strand
GTAAAGGCAAAAATGGGAAAGTGATTGTCTGTGCGATTATGCGGAAACTGGTTCACGTTATCTTTGGAGTCCTGAAATCCGGGAAAAAGTATGATCCCAACTTTCAACCAATTTCCGCTTGACAAGAACGGTATCTACAAACAAATGATCTCAATCGAAGGATATATTAAGGATTATCTTTTGAAGTGGAGCATAAGTTCATCCGGTTGATGTGTACTTTTTAAGAGAGTCCAACAAACAACCCGCCTGAGCGGGTACAAGATGGTGTGAGGCTTGAGCAATTGAATTTCGGGTTAATGGATACAAGATTTGAAGTTTTTAAGAATCCCTGGGAGGACGGCCTTGGCGGATGCTTTTATATCATTGCCTGTACCTAAGTAACGATTTTTAAAATCCAATATCGTAATTCCTACAATTTTATCTGTGTAAGGATCGACCCGTACTAGATCCCCCTCTGCAACCTCGCAGACTATGCCCTCTTTTGGTTTACCAAAAGAGATGTAAAGCACATCAGCATAGTCGTCGTAATCAACATCAAATTTCGGTATTTTTATTTGCTTTGTAGCCATATTGTTTCACCCTTGAGAAGCCTGCGCGAGAAGTATGCCGTCGTTACGTGTCTTATCTCCGGAGATTCATCTGGCTTTGTTATTACGTTAAAATAGAAATCCAGCCGAGTTTGTTTAATATAGATTATGGCATCTCTTTCAGTTTGTTGAATTATATTTGGTTTTGTAATAGTTGAAGCGATCTTGGCAATGCCGCCAGCCCGTTTCACTTCTAGATGTTTTTCTTTTATATGATCCCACGTGCTCTCTGTTAAGTGAACCGTCTTCCCCAGGGGGTCCGTAGATGTAGAAATGATTTTTGGCTCAACCTTTTTTAGGTTCGACATTTAGAACCCCAAATATTTCCTCATATTTTCCAATATTTTCATTAAGTATTTTTGCAAATTGCTTAGCGTGATTAGGGCTCATAATTATCCGGTTGTGAATAAATGCTTTGGGTGCCTGATCAGTGCCTGGACGTGGGTCAACCGTACCAAAATCAAAAATCACATCCCAAACACTAATATTCAATTGGACATGATTTGAATAAACGGCATCCAGATGTTCAGGATAAACAAGTTCTAATTGTAGCTCGTGAGCTTTCTCCGGTACTTTCATGACAGTCACCTCTATTCTTTTACATCATTATATAGGAGTTTTTTAAAAAAATATTTATTTTTTCTCCCCTTTCATTTTCCTAATGTGAAGGTCTATTCGCCAAGATTGAAGAGTTACTGATTTTAGGAAGTACGCATCAACCGGATGAACCTTTATTTAATGGCCTTTCATCTTTCACTTTTTCACTATCATGATTTTCAGTAGAAATCTACACCATTAAAGTTCCATGTCAAGCTATTTCTTTCAGGAAGAAAGACATTTTAGACAAGCCCGCTTAACCCGGGTGAACCCAAAACCCCTATCGACAAAGGTCCGTCATCCTGTGGCAGGCCCCGGATGATCCGGCGGCATGGTTCGGCTGTGCGATAGGTTCACAGCTCGGCGGATTGGCCAGAGCCCCCTTGCTGCCGGGCCTATGCGCAGTCGTTCGCGTCGGGAATCCTGATCCGGCGGTCGACGCGCAGGGCGAGTGTGATCAGAGAGACGAAAAGGCAGATGATCCCCAGGCCGACGACGATCCTGGAGACGGGAAAGAGGCCGATCAGGTAAAAGGCCGTGGCGTTCGTCCCCGCAAAGGAGCCGACGGTGGAGATGAAAAGGACCATGCCGGCGGTGAAACCCGACTGCCGCCGCCAGGCGGCGATGATCCCGATGATGTAGGGGGAGACCATCGCCATGATCGAGACCGGCACAAGGAAGATCAGGTTCATGGCGATGAGCGAGCCCAGGCGGACGTCGACGACGCGGTCGGAGATGAATTCGCACAGGGGCTTATGGAAGGCCGGGATCAGGATCACCCAGAGGGAGCACAGGACGAGAAAGGCCGCCAGGACCGAGATCCGGGGGCGCCTTCGCGAGAGATGACCGCCGAGGATGTAGCCGATGGAAAAATGGACCATGAAGGAGCTGATGATGCTCCCCCAGATGTAGATGGAGCCCCCGAAGTAGGGGGACATCAGATTCGACGAGAGGATCTCCAGGCTCATCACCACCGCGCCGAAGGAGACCAGAAGCAGGATGAAGACTCCGTAAACGATCTGCATGACCATCCCTCCGTTTCTATTTCTTCTGCATAAGCAGCAGATTTGCCGGGTTGAAGTCATCCGTCAGAACCGGGGCGTCCTTGACCACCGGCGGGACTTTGCATTTGCCTATCTCCGCCCTAAGATCGATCCCGCCGATCCTTCCACCCAGCTTTCGTGCCTCGTTCGGGAGACCTTTGGGCTCGATGTCCGCGCGGTCGGAAGCGACGATGATGCAGCTCCCGCTTTTTTGCCCCTCGAAGACGAAAACCTTAGCGAAGACCGTGCGAAAGGTTGCGACCTGGGCGTCGTAGAATTTGCTCCAGCAGAAGATGTTCTGGATGACGATTCCGCCTTCCGTCAGGCGCACCTTGACCAGCGCGAGGAACTCCTTGGTCGTCATATGGGCGGGAATGTAGTCGGAATTGAAGGCGTCGAGCCAGATCTGGTCGTAGCGCTCCCGGTTCCTCTTGAGGAACTGCCGGCCGTCGTCGATGGCCAGCGCCTGACCCGGCGGAACGGAAAAGGCGAAGTACTGCCTGGCGAGCTTCTCCACGAGGGGATCCACCTCGACGGTCTGGAGCTGGACGCGGGGGAGATGTCTCCGGAAGACCGCTGGGATGTAGCCCCCGCCCAGGCCGATGAGGCAGACTTTCTTCGCGTCGGGTCGGAAGAGAAAGCCGCCGAACATCATCGCCGTGTACTCGAAAATGGATTCGTCCGGCTTCGCGAGGTCGATGCAGGTCTGGCGAAGGTCGCGCTGGCGGCCGAAGATCATGCACCGCTCCGTCCCGTCCTGGCGGATCGTGATGTGGTGGTAGATGGAGTCGCCCTCGTAGAGCGTTTGGTCCTCTCCGGGGGCCTGTGTCGGGAAGAGCCAAAGTGCGGCAAACAGGGCAAGAACGATCACGGCTTTTGTTCTCATGCGACCTCCAAAGGGTTGGCGTAAATCCGGGCCGCGTCCGCAACGGGCGGCCTGTGCCCTTGTATGCGATGTTGCGAAATATTTCCACCGTCATTTTTCCTCGTTGATCAATCTGGAAAATCGCGATAGAAGGGGGACGTTCCGGGGGAGGATGGAATGGCCGATGGAGAGGTGATCGTGGACAGCGGGATGGATTTTTCCGGGGCGATCGCCGGAACGGCGGCGCCGCGGGAGGTTCTCGAGACCCTCTGCCTGATCGATATCCACTACGCCGGGTTCGACGGCCGCCGTCATCGCGGGCAGCTCGTCATTCACCGGGATCTCGCAGCGGATGTCGGGGAGATTTTCGCCCTGATGGAGAGCTTGAAATTCCCTGTCGCCGGGGCCGTTCCGATCGTCCGTTACGGCTGGTCCGATGAGGCGTCGATGGCCGCGAATAACGCCTCGGCCTTCAATTACCGCGTCGTCGCGGGGACGGACCGGCTCTCCCGCCATGCGACAGGCCGCGCGGTCGATATCAACCCGAGGCTGAACCCGGCCATTTACGCAGATGGGCGGATCGCCCCCGCGGAGGGCCTTTACCGCCCCGGGATTCCGGGCACTCTCACCGGGGGAGATTCGGTGGTCAGCGCCTTTCTGGAGCGGGGATGGCGCTGGGGAGGCCACTTCAACCACGTCCGGGATTACCACCATTTTGAAAAATAGGGGCGCCGTCGATATATGAACGGTCCCGGCTGAGAGAGGAACAGCAGGAAATGGAAGAGCCCAGAATCAAGGTCGGGATCTGCGACCGCTATCCGGAGATCAAGGTGCGGTTCAACGGCGCTTATCGACCGAACGGGGGATTCCTGACCGGTGAATTTACCGCCCGTCCGGAGGGGAAGGGCGTGGTCCTGAGCGACGCCTTCGGCCGGGAGGTCATTCGGGGGCCTGAGATCCGCCTCACCGCTGAGCGGGGGGCGATCTTCAGTCTGAGCGAGGTGACGATCGGCGTCCGGTTTCACTGGGAGCGCCGGGAAGAGCAGACCTTTGCGGGGGATCTCCGGTTCCTGCCCGCGGGGGAGGGAACCATTACGGCGGTCAACGAGATCTCGGTGGAAGACTATCTCGTCAGCGTCGTCTCGTCGGAGATGGGCGGCAAGGCGCCGTTTGCCTTCCTCAAGGCCCATGCCATCGCCTCGCGGAGCTGGCTGGTGGCCATGCTCCGTCGCGGGGTGAGGCCGCGGGAGGAAGGTGACCGACCGGAGACTGCTTTCCGGTGCGAGAGGGAGGTCATCCGCTGGTACGACCGCGAAGACCACGACCGGTTCGATGTCTGCGCAGACGACCACTGCCAGCGGTATCAGGGGATCACCGGCCGGGCGGCCGGAAGGGCGGCGGAAGCCGTCCGGGAGACGCGCGGCGTTTTTCTGATCCGGGACGGCGAGATCTGCGACGCCCGCTACCACAAGGTGTGCGGCGGCCTGACCGAGGATTACGCGACCTGCTGGGAAGAGAAAACGGTTCCCTATCTTACCCATGTCTCCGACTCCGCAAGACCCCACCCCCCGATCCGGACGGAAAGAGATGCGGAGCGGTGGATCCTCTCCTGCCCCGCCGTTTACTGCGATACGAAGGATCATGAACTCCTGAAACGGATAATTCCCGCCCTTGACCGGGAAACGGCCGACTTCTTCCGCTGGCAGGCGAGCTATGCGCGGGAGGAGTTGGAGGGGATTCTGCGGGCGAAGACGGGGATCGACTTCGGCGTCCTCCACGGCATCGTGCCGCTTGAAAGAGGCCCGTCCGGGCGGATCCGCCGGCTTCGGATCGATGGGTCGAAAAAGACGATGATCGTGGGGAAGGAGCTGGAGATCCGCCGCTGGCTCTCTCCGAGCCACCTCTACAGCAGCGCCTTTATCGTCTCCACGCACCGCTCTCCCTCCGGCGTGCCGTCCCGCTTCACCCTCTACGGCGCCGGCTGGGGGCACGGCGTCGGCCTCTGCCAGATCGGGGCCGCCGTCATGGCCGCGAAGGGGTTCGGCGAGGAGGAGATCCTCCGCCACTACTTCCGCGGGGCGGCGCTGGTAAAGCGTTACTGAGAAAAGGGGGGACAGCTCCCTATTTCCCTCTTGGGAAATCGGGAGCTGTCCCCCCTTTTCCCCCTTTTCCGACGGAGCTTACGATGATGCATGCGAAACCGGCTTTTCGCAACCCCTGGGCATGAAGGAGTACCAGCAGGCGGCATTCGTCGGCGTCCGGACCGTCTTCTACCGGATCGCGATGATCGCCGCCAAGGGAATTCTCGTCGTCTTTGCCGGCACTCTGGAAATGCGCGGCTTCAGCGTGGCCACCGCCTGGTCGGCCACCTTTTTCCTGCTAGCGGCGATGCTGTTTGCCTTCTTTCTCTACCACCTCTTCGTCCTCCCCTTTCCGGAGGCGGACCGGCCGGTCTCCCGCAACCGCTCCCGGAGCCTCTCTGCGGAATTCATGCGGGGATTTTCCCTGTTCTTCCGGAGGAAGGATATTGTTGCGGTTCTGGCCTTTTTCCTCCTCTACCGGTTCGCCGAGGCGCAGCTCGTCAAGATGGTTGCCCCCTTTCTCCTGGACCCGCGGGCCAGGGGGGGGCTGGGGCTCACGACGGTGGAGGTCGGGATCGTCTACGGGACGGTCGGGGCGATTGCGCTCATGGCGGGAGGGCTTGTCGGAGGGTATGCCATCTCGCGGAAGGGGCTCAAGTACTGGCTTTGGATCATGGTCTGCGCGATGCACGTCCCGGATGCGATTTTCATCTATCTCTCCCAGGCGCGGCCGGAGAACCTACTGCTGATCAACCTCGCCGTGGCCATCGAGCAGTTCGGTTACGGCTTCGGCTTCACGGCCTATACGCTTGTCATGATCATGGTCTCCGAAGGGGAATACAAGACCGTCCATTACGCGATCGGGACGGGGTTCATGGCCCTTGGCATGATGATCCCGGCGATGGCGAGCGGCTGGATCCAGGAACAGTTGGGGTACCCCCATTTCTTCCTCTGGATCCTCCTCTCGACAATCCCCGGATTCATCGTGGCGGCGCTGATCCGGATCGACCCGGCATTCGGGAAGGGGAAATAAAGGGATGATGCGAAAATGAATGCACTTCTGATCCGGACGGCCTTCATCCTCGGGGCAGGGCTGGGCAAGCGCCTCCGCCCCCTGACCTTAGACTGTCCCAAGCCGCTCCTTCCCATCGGCGGCCGACCGCTGATCACGTATGTGATGGACCATTGTCTCACGGTCGGCGTCGAGCGGTTCATCGTCAACACCCACCACTGCGCCGAGGCTTACGACCGGGCGTTTCCCGAACGAAGCTGGCGGGGATGGCCGATCCTCTTCCGCCATGAGCCGGTCCTTCTGGACACGGCCGGGGGGTTGAAGAACATCGAGGACCTCCTCGATGTTCGGGAGACCCTCCTGGTCTGCAACGGCGATATCCTCTCGGATCTCCCCTTGCTGGGTCTTCTGTCCGCCCACAAGGCCGGCGGGAGGGAGGCGACCCTCGTTTTGAGGAGCGACGGACCTCTTCTGAACGTCGCCCTCGACGCGGACGGCGCCGTCTGCGATCTGCGCGATCTGCTGGGCAACCCCGGCGTGCGGCGCTGCCTCTTCGCGGGTATCTACGCAGTGGAGTCACGGTTTCTCCGGCGGCTCACACCGGGGAGAATCGAGTCGGTCGTTCCGATTTTCGCGGAGATGCTCCGGGAACGTCCCGGTTCGGTCGGGTCCGTTCTGATCGACGAGGGGCGATGGGAGGACGTCGGCGACCCGGAGGCGTATGCGCGAATTGCCGGTGCGCCGCCGTTGAAGGCGGAGTTTCAGGGCGTTGTCCGGTGGACGCCCGATCCGTCGGACGATGGGGATATGGGCAATCGCGGCGGGGAGACGGTAGCGTTCGTTCGCCGTGCCCTCGGCCTGCCGGCGGATGCCCCCGTCGCTCTCGTTCCCGTCAGCCGTGGCGGGTCGGACCGCGATTTCTTCCGCGTCGGCGTTCCCGGCCGCGGACCCGCGATCCTCATGCGTTACGGCCGGCTGCGCGAAGAGAACCAATTCTACGAGGCCATCGCCGGGTTCCTCAGGGAAATCGGCGTGGCCGTCCCTGCGATCTGCGACCACGATCCGGAGCGGGGGCTGATCCTGATGGAGGACCTCGGCGATGAGGACCTTTTCGCCTTCCGTAGCGCCGCCTGGGAGATCCGCCGCAGCTTCTACGAAAAGGTCCTCGTCCTCGCCGCGAAAATCCACGCCTTCCCGCGGGGCCGCCTTCCCGCCGGACTCCGGCTGATGCCCGCCTTCGGCCCGGAGCTTTACCGTTGGGAGCGGGACTACTTCCGGGAGCAGTGCGTCCGGAAGGCCTGCGGCATCGAGCTGACCGATGGGGAAGACGAGGCGCTGGAGGCGGAGGTTGCGGCATTGGCAGTTTGCCTGCACGAGACGCCGCAGTCGCTCGTCCATCGCGATTTCCAGTCCCAGAACGTGATGATCTTGAAGGGAGAGCCGGTCCTCATCGATTTTCAGGGGATGCGCTTCGGGAGTCCCTTCTACGACCTTGCCTCGCTCCTCTACGATCCCTACGTCGACCTCTCCGAGGAGGAGCGGGCCACCCTCCTTGAGTTTTATTTTAATCTTTCCCGGTCGACGTACGGATGGAACGAGTTTAAGGGGCTCTTTCTTCTGGCCTCGGCCCAGCGCCTGATGCAGGCCCTGGGGGCGTATGGATTTCTCGGTCTCGAACGGGGGAAATCCCACTTTCTCGCCCATCTCCCCCGCGGCCTGGACCGCCTGATCGACGTCACCGGCCGGCTGGAGAGCCTCCCGCGTCTTAATGCCCTCGCGCGCCGCTGCCGCGCCGCCATCGAAAAACAGTGATTCCACCGCACAGCCTCCTCCCCTTCTCGTTGAGAGAGTTTTGAAAATAAGATCCCTTTGCGCTCAAGACATTTTTTCGCGTCACGGGATCTGATTTTCCGGTTGTGCAAATCGGCAGGAAAGGCTTGTAATAATTCTCTTGGGATTGTAAGCAGTGCCGAAACGGCGACGCAGTGATGGATAATCGGGTTCCGGGGAAGCCATGAAGGTCCGCATCGTTCGAAGGACTCTCCGGTTACGATCCTGAAGGGGTATGGTATCTTGAAAGCGATCCGTGCTTCGCTGAAAAAAGTGGATAGGAATCATGAAGAAATTTGAAACCGAAGTACGTCTGAGCCGGGAGATGGGCCTCATGGACGCCACCATGATCGGCGTCGGGGCAATGATCGGAGCGGGAATCTTCGTTTTGATCGGTATCGCCGCCGGCGTTGCCGGTCCGGCGCTGATTCTTGCCTTTGCCCTGAACGGGATCGTTGCCCTTCTGACGGCCATGTCCTATGCCGAACTGGGTTCCTGCTTTCACACCGCCGGCGGCGGTTATCTCTGGGTCAAGGAAGGACTCCCCAAATGGAACGGCTTCCTGTCCGGATGGATGGACTGGTTTGCCCATGCGGTCGCATGCAGCCTCTATGCGCTGGGCTTCGGCGCCTATTTCGGGCACGTCCTAAACGAGATCGGTTTGGCGATCCCGCACTGGGGATTCATTTCCCCGGAGAAGCTGCTGGCCACCGGCATCGCGGTCCTCTTTGCCTACATCAATTTCCGGGGCGCCTCTGAAACCGGCAAGATCGGGAATCTGGTGACGATGGGGAAGATCGTCATCCTGCTGATCTTTATCGGATTCGGCCTGGAGATGATGTTCAGCCAAGGCGATTGGATGGGACGTTTCAGCCCCTTCATGGCCAATGGAATGGGAGGCGTCTTCAAGGCGATGGGTCTCACGTTCATCGCCTTCCAGGGCTTCGAGGTCATCGCGCAGAGTTCCGAGGAGATCAAGAACCCGGAGAAGAATATTCCGAGGGCGGTCTTCTTGTCCTTGCTGATCGTGGTCCCAATTTACCTCTTGATTACCGTGACCGCCCTTGCCACGGTGAATCCTGCCGCCGGGATGACCCCCTGGGATTATCTGGCGCTGCACAAAGAGCTTGCCTTGGTTGAGGTGGCGCGGAATTTCTTCTCGGGCGGCGGGGTGATGATCCTGTTCGGCGGCCTGATCTCCACGATGTCGGCCCTCAATGCCACGATCTATTCCTCTTCCCGTGTTGCCTTTGCGATGGGCCGGGACCGCAACTTCCCCGCCTTTTTTGGCAAGGTCCATTCCAAGAATTTTACGCCCCATTGGTCAATCCTGATGTCACTGGTGATCGTCATTCTCATCGTCCTCTCCCTGCCCATCGAGGACGTGGCCAGCGCCGCCGACATCATGTTCCTGCTTCTTTTCCTGCAGGTCAATATCGCTAT
>JAHJQP010000157.1 GCA_018819165.1 Pseudomonadota bacterium | reverse complement strand
GGCCGACCATCTTTGAGAAACTTTCCGAGCCGGGCGGCATGGCAGCCGTAGGCATCCCTGATTTCCGTCTGCCCCGGCCGGTCCTCCGCCGCGAAGTGGACATCGTCAGAGAGGCCGGCGTGGAGATACGCTACGGCGTCGAGGTGGGGAAAGAGGTCAGCCTTTCGGATCTCAGGAGAGACTACGATGCCGTCTTCATCGGCGTGGGCGCCCATGACAGCATGCCCATGGGGGTGGAGGGGGAAGACAAGGGGTACCGCGGTTTCATCCACGGCGTCCGGTATCTTCTGGACATCAGCCAGGGGAAGGACCCTTACCCCGAGGGGAAAAAGGTGGTGGTGGTCGGGGGCGGCAATGTGGCGATCGACTGCGTGCGCTCCTCTTTCCGCATCGGGAAGGATGATGTCAACCTCGTTTACCGGCGAACCATCGCGGAAATGCCGGCCGACCCGGCGGAGATCCATGACGCCGAGGAAGAAAAGGTCAAGTTCCACTACCTATGCAACCCCACGAAAATCATCGCCCCGGAAGGCAAGGTAGTGGGAGTGGAGTGCATCCGCATGGAACTGGGGGAACCGGACCAGAGCGGCCGCCGAAGACCCGTCCCGGTCCCCGGTTCGGAATTCATCATCGAAACCGACATCCTGATCCCGGCCATCGGCCAGAAGGTTGATCTCTCCTTCCTCGCGGAAAAAGACGGCGTCAAGCTGACAAAATGGAATACCATCGATTCCGACGGCGAAACCTTCGCCACCTCGCAGGAGGGGATATTCGCCTCCGGCGACTGCGTTACCGGCCCGGATGTCCTGGTAAGGGCCACCGGAACGGGAAAAAGGGCGGCGGAAAAGATCGATCTTTTTCTCAGCGGCGGCAAGGTTGAAGCCTCGGTGGACGAAAATTTCAAGGCCCTTTTTTCCACCATGAAGGTTTACAACAAGAATGAACAACTCAACATCATCGGCGGCCTGAAGAGGGCGCAGCTGCCGATGCTCGAACCGGAAGATCGGAAGTGGACCTTCGAGGAGGTGGAGCAGGGCTTCAAAATCAATGAAGCCGCAGGCGAGGCGGCCCGGTGTCTGCGCTGCTATAGAATCGGCATGGTTGCTTTGGGTTGAAGGATATATAATCGACATGATAACGCTGACCATCGACGGCAAAGAAATTACCACGCAGTCGGGTAAAACGATCCTCGCAGCGGCAAGGGAAGGGGGCGTCGCCATCCCAACCCTCTGTTACCATGAGAGCCTGCTGCCGATCGGTTCCTGCCGGCTCTGCGTTGTGGAGGTGGACGGCTATAGCGAGCCCATGACCGCCTGCACCACCCCGGCGGTGGACGGCATTTCCGTAAAAACTCAATCAGAGAGGCTCTTCCGGATGAGGAGGGAGTTTTTAAAGCTCATCCTCGTCTCGCACCCTCTGGATTGTCCCCAGTGCGACAAGGGTGGAGAATGCCGGGTCCAGGACCTTGTCTATGAGCACGGGATTGAAAGGAGCGAATTTGAGGCCTTCCGGGAAGACAGGAAAGGTCCATATGCCACGCCCCTTATCCGTTACTGGGAGCTGAGGTGCGTCCTTTGCGGGAGGTGTTACCGCGCCTGCCGCGAGGTATCGGGCCGGGCCGCCATAGACATTGCGGGGAACGGTTTCGAAGCCCGGATCGCAGCGACCAACGGCAATGACTGCATTTCCTGCGGAGAATGCCTCTCCCTCTGCCCGACGGGCGCCCTGACGGAAAACATGAGTCCCGTTAAAAGCCGGATCTGGCAGAGCGAAAGGGTCGACACCACCTGTCCCCATTGCGGTTTCGGCTGCCGGCTGACGCAAAACGTTTGTGAGGGGAGATTCATCAGCAAGGTGCTCAGCGAGACCGGTCTGCCCCCCAACTATGCCTCGCTGTGCGTTCGGGGACGGTTCGGTTATGATTTCATTGACCACCCATCCCGGTTGACCAGGCCCTATATGATGGCCAATGGCGACAAAAAAGCGCTGGAATGGGAAGACGCCGTGAAGGTTGCGGCAGACAACCTTCAGAGACTTTCCGCCGCGGGAAAAGGCCTTGGGTTCATCGTCTCCCCCCGCGTCACCAACGAAGAGTTGTTTCTCATTTGCCGGATAGCCGGACTTTTCAAAGGGTCCCGGGTCGCTTCCTCCGCCTTCTATCACACGGGGAAGGCGGCTGCCGCTTTCAGGAAAATGGAAATCGGATTTCCCGGCGGGTATGACAGGCTCTCCGGCTGTGAATTGATCATCGTCGCCGGCGCCGATCTGCTGGTCAACAACCATCTTCTCGCCAACAAGGTGCGGGAAACCGTCAAGACAAAGAGCGCGCGGGTCATCGTCATCGATCCCCTCCCCGCCTCGCTTACGCGGATAGCGGACGCCCATCTGCAGCCGGCGCCGGGACAGGACGCATCCCTTTTCAATGCCCTCTCCCGGAGGTTATTGGAAGACGGCGGATACGGGAAAGAAGCGGAAAAGCTGAAGGGCTTCTCCGAATTTAAAAGTGCCCTCCTTTCCGACGCTGCCGCATCCTCCGCAGCGCCGGGCGGCGTTGAAGAGGCAACCCTGGAAAAGGCCTACAAACTTATCAGGGATGCGGAAAACATCGCCCTTGTGTTCGGCTCCGGCATAAGCGACCGGGAAGAGAGTATGGCGGCCCTTCTGAACTTCTGCCTCTTGAAAGGCCTGCCCGAGAAGGGGGCGATCATCCCCACCGCCCTCCAGGCGAACGCCCGCGGCGCAGTGTCCATCATTGACGACATTGCCTCCCCTGATGAGGTGCTTCTTGATGCCGGCATTTCCGGAATATTTATCTACGAAGAGGACCCTTTCCACTTCCTCTGCGGGGAGCTGGTGAAGGGCGCCCTCGCCAAAAAGACATTTGTCGCCGTATGCGATATCCTCCCGACGGAGGTGATGGATCTGGCCCACCTGACGCTTCCTTCGACTGTCTTTGCGGAAAAGGAAGGCACGGTCATCTCCGGCGACGGGTCGACAAGAACGGTAGCGAGAGCCTATGCCGGCATGCCGGGAGGTCCGGAGTTCCTGCGGGAACT
>JAHJQP010000156.1 GCA_018819165.1 Pseudomonadota bacterium | reverse complement strand
GGCCAGCGCAGCCAGCAGGTCGGAATTAAAGCAATTCATCGCCTCGGGACGGTTCAGCGTCAGGATCAGGATGCCGTCTTCCACCCTTTCCTGCAAGAGAATCTCTGTCATACAATCCTCCTTTAGATTCACCACGCGAGTACTTTGCAAATTCCTCTGTGCCTCAGACCTTCAGATCACCCCAGTCTGATTCCCGGATGGGAACGTGGAGGGCGATCTCGAACGCCCGGGCGAGTCGCTCCCTGGCCTCGGAAAAGGCAATGACGCCGTCGTGCAATATCCGGGGAAATTTCACCTCCCTGCGCACCGTCATTTTCCTCAAGGGGGAAGAGGGTCAACCCTATTCCGTGTACATCGATTCGATCAGATCCCGGTATTGGGCGTTGATGAACTTTCGCTTCACCTTCATCGTCGGGGTCACCTCTCCGTCTTCCGTATAGAGCTTCTTGTCCAGGATCCTGAACTTCCGGATGTTCTCCACGCGGGCCAACTGGGCGTTCACCTTGTTCACCTCCTCCTGGATCAGCTTGACGACCTCCTCCGTCCGGGTGAGGCTGGCGAACGTGGTGAACTGGACCTTGTGATCCTGGGCGTACTTGACCACATTCTCCTCGTCGATGACGATGATTGCACTCACAAATTTACGTTTGTCGCCGATGACGACCGCATCGTTGATGTAAGGCGAGAACTTCAGGAGGTTTTCGATATACTGGGGGGCGATATTCTTCCCGCCGGCGGTGATGATCAGGTCCTTCTTCCGGTCGGTGATCTTGAGGAAACCTTCCTCGTCGATCTCTCCGACATCCCCCGTATGCATCCAGCCGTCCCGGAGCGCCTCCCTTGTCGTCTCTTCGTCCCGGTAGTACCCCTTGAATATCCCCTTGTGGCGGACCAGGATTTCGCCATCCTCGGCGATCCGGACCTCCGTCTCGGGAAGTGCCTTGCCCACGGTCCCCAGCTTGAAGTTGCTCTCGTCGGACATGTGGGTGATCCCCGTGGTTTCCGTCATCCCGTACCCCTCCCGGATGGGAATCCCGATGCTCTGAAAATACTTCAGGATGTTGTGAGAGATCGGAGCGGCGCCGGAAAAGCCGAGTTTCACCCGGTCGAATCCCAGCCGTTCCTTGAGCTTCCGGAAGACGGCGAAATAGGCAAGATGATACGCGAGGCGAAGGGCCAACGACGGCGATCTCCCGGCGAGCTTCTCTTCATTGTAGCGGCCGCCGATCTTCAGGGCCGTCCCATAGGCGGCCTGCTTGAGCCAGGTCGCGTCTGCCATCTTCAGGATGATGCCGGAGTAGTATTTCTCCCAGATCCGCGGCACGGCGTGAAAAAGGGTGGGAGAGACGTCCCGCATGTCCATCATCACCGTGTCCGTGTTCTCCGTGAAATTGATGATGTGACCGATCGTCAGGTGGATCATCAGATCGTAGATCTGCTCATAAACATGGTTCAGCGGAAGGAAGGAGATGGTCTCGTCGTCCCGCGTTCCCTGGCTCACCTTGTTGGCCTGCTTTCCGACCCAGAGATATCCCTCGTGGGCGAGCATCGCCCCCTTCGGTGGACCTGTCGTCCCGGAGGTGTAAATGATCCCGGCGATATCCTCCCCACGCCCCTCCGCCACGAGTCGGTCGAAGAGCGACGGATCATCTTCCCCCGCTTTCCGACCGAGGGCAAGCAGGTCGTCGAAACTCATGACCATCGGATCCCGGAAGTCCCTGAGACCTTCCATGTCCCAGACGATCATCTTTCGGAGCGCCGGCGTGCGCCCCCGGAAGGTGAGCGCCTTGTCAAGCTGCTCCTCGTCTTCGCAGATATAAACCACGGCGCCCGCATGGCCGACGACATATTCACATTCCGTAACGGGGTTCGTCGAGTAGATCCCGACAAACGTCGCGCCCGCGGACATCGCTCCCAGGGCCGAATAGAGCCATTCCGGCCGATTCTCGCCGATGATGGCCACATGATCCTCTTTGCGGACGCCGAGTTTGTGCAGTCCGAGGGCCACATCCTTAACTTTTTTCAGGTATTCCGACCAGCGGATGTCATGCCAGATGCCGAGATCCTTACGCCGCATCGCCACGCGCTCGGGCTCCATTCCGGTAATTTGGATCAGGGCTTTCGGTAATGTATCGATGACCATTCTCTATCTCCCGACCGGCCTTACGCCGTGTGCTGCATCCATGCCCCGCCTGCCTGCCAAAACCTGCTAACGGAACCGGACCTTCCGCCGGTACCGCTTGTACCCCTTAACCGAGGTTTCTTTGGCGATGCCCAGATAGAACTCCTTGACGTCCTCGTCCTCCCTGAGGATCTCCGGGCGATCGGCGCGGACGATCCGACCGTTCTCCATAAGAAAGGCGAAGTTCGCATATTTCAGGGCCATGTTCACGTTCTGCTCGACCAGCAGGATCGTCACGCCGTCCTTCTGATTGATGTCCCGGATGATGGTGAAGATATCACAGGTCAACAGCGGCGAGAGACCGAGTGATGGTTCATCTAACATGAGGAGCTTCGGGCGGCTCATCAGCGCCCGGCCGATGGCGAGCATCTGCTGTTCACCGCCGCTGAGATGGCCCGCCTCTTGATGCGTCCTGTCCTTGAGGATGGGAAAATGATTAAAGACATTCTCCATGTCGTCCTTGATGCCTCTCCGGTCCTTCCGGGTATAGGCCCCCATCATTATATTTTCCAGGACGGATAGTTCCGGAAACACCTCGCGGCCCTCGGGAACGTAGCTGATACCCATGCGCACAATCTCGTCCGTTTTCTTCCTGTCAATGCGTTCACCCATGAACTCGATTGTGCCCTTTTCCGGCTGCTCCTCCTTAAGGTCATAAAGGAGGCGCATAATGGTCTTCAGGGTCGTCGATTTCCCCGCGCCGTTGGAACCCAGAAGGGCCACAATATCGCCCTGTTTAACCTCGAAGGAGATGCCATGCAGGGCGCGGATTAAATCGTACCAGGTTTCAATATTGTTCACCTTCAGCATCAGTGCTCCTCCCCCAGATACGCCTTTATGACCTCCGGGTGACTCTGGACTTCTTTTGGCAGACCCTCCATTATCTTCTCGCCCTGGCTCATGGCAAATATCCGATCGGAAATGCCCATGATCATGTTCATATCGTGCTCTATCAAAAGAATAGTGACCTTATAGTCGACCTGTATGTCTTTGATCCAGATATTCAAGTCTTCCTTTTCTTCGGTATTCATACCGGCAGAAGGTTCATCAAGGAGGAGTATCTTCGGTTCCAGGGCCAGGGCGCGACCCAGCTCCACTAACTTTCGTTTGCCGTAGGGCAGGCTGGCCACGTAATGATTTCTTACCGATTGCAGATCGAGAAAATCAATGATCTCTTCTACGATTTCCCTGTTTTTTATCTCTTCTCTGGCGGCCCTCGATCTTCTTCCCCACAGGAAGGCGCCGGTAAAAACTCCTGTTTTCATGTGGATATGCCTGCCCAGGAGGAGGTTATCCATGACAGTGGCATTGGAAAACAACTCGATGTTCTGAAAGGTGCGGGCCATGCCTTTGCGGGCAATCCGATCGGGGGTGCAGCCCACAATGTTTTCACCATCACAGATGATCCGGCCATGGTCGGGCTTATAGATGCCGCTTATCATGTTGAAGATAGTGGTCTTTCCGGAACCGTTGGGCCCGATGATGGAAAAGATCGAATTTTTCTCCACGTTGAAACTGACGTTGTTGACCGCCTTCAAGCCGCCGAAGCTGATGCTCAGATTTTCAACCTTAAAATGATCCATTGCCGGAGGTTCCATCCCTTTTCTTATTTAGAACTGCGCAACGGTTCTTAAGACGACGCAACTCCGCCGGGGACAGCCGGCAAGCCTTCTTCAGACCTGAAGGCTGCCCCGGGGGCTGATCGGATTATTTATTCCAGGTGGCCAAATCGTTGGTGGTCCAATCCTGCAGCAGGATGTAGCTGGCATTGGGACCGCATTTATGGATCATGACCGAATCGGTCCCCTGATGCTGCTTTTCCGTCCAGGTGACCTTGGGACCCATCGTCTGATGATCCTTGGTGGAGTTGAGCGCCTTCATGACCGCCTCGGTGCTCAGGTTCCGCCCCACCCTCTTGAGGGCCTCGACGAGCGGGTCGGCGAAGATGATGCCGGCGTAATAGAAGACGCCCCACCGCTCCTCCGGCGCCAGCCTCTTGGCCGCTTCGCGATACTTGACCATCAGGGGACTCTTGGAGTCCGGGACCTCTGCTAAAGCGCCCGTGATGACCCCCTCCCAGAGTCCTCCCGATATCTTGAACATCAGGGGATAATCGGAAAGGGTGTTGGCAGAAACCCACTGGGGTTTGAAGCCCACCGTGGCGCTGGTCTTCAGGGTGATAACGGCAATGGTGGGGTTGACATACATAAGTACCGCTTCGGCCCCTGAGTTCTTGAGCCGGAGGACCTGTGAGGCCAGGTCCTTTTCCGTGGGTTCTACCGGGATTTCGGCCACGAGACTCATTTTATATGTGGCCAGGCGGTCCTTTACTCCTTCCAAACCGTCCTTGCCATAGGCGTCATTCTGGTAGAGAATTCCGATCTTTTTCATCATGAGCTTATCCACAATGTATTGGGTCAGAATGCTCCCTTCATCCTTGTAGAGGGGATAAGAGGCAAAAAGATAGGGATCCAGAGGAATAACAAAGTCTTTATCTGCGGCGGCCGGACCAATCCAAAGGATTTTATTTGCCGCCAGATAATCCTTCACCGCCATGCCGGTAGCGCTGCCGACGCCTCCGACAAAGGCGAACATGCCCTGACGCTCCACCAGTTCCTTCACCACGGCCGCGGTCTGGGCGGGGTTGTACATGTCATCCCGGATGAAG
>JAHJQP010000155.1 GCA_018819165.1 Pseudomonadota bacterium | reverse complement strand
CGGATCGGCGCATAATCCATAGCAGTAACCATCTCAAGAGGAGGATAGGCGCAGACATACCCCATGATCTTTTTCCCTTCCGCCTTGAGTTCGCGAACCCTGCCGGCCCGATTTGCATAGATGTCCCTGGCTTTCGCCAGACCTTTTGATGACATGAGCAGACTCCTTTCCAGGATAGTTTACCAGTCGAGACCTTTTGATTTTCTCACTTTCCGGAAGTGATCCATGGACTCTTCGAAGGCCGGCGCCTGATTCAGGGCCGTAGCCGCGTCGAAGACGGTGAGATCCACGATATCGCCTTGTATGCTCATGCCCGGTATGTCCAGCTTGTCCCGCAGCACGTTCATGGAATGGGTGAGCCCGAAGGTCGCGGCCCGGCATGTGACGAGGGGATGGGTTAAGATGCCGTCTATTTTGTATTCCACACCCCAGTTGTAGTAGGGCTGGGCGGCTCCCACCGCCGGATATCCCATCTTCGCAGCGCGATAGCGGGTGTTGATATACGACCAATAGGTCCAGCGGGCGATCCGGTAGAGGAGATCGCCCCCTCCGTTAAGCTCCATGGGGGGAGGCGGATGATAGCTGGTGCTCTCGGCGGCGAAGTTCCAGCCCCGCTCGGCCAGCTTGTCGAAAAATCCGAGGCTGTGCCACGGCGGAAGCTCCGAGAAGACGAGGCGGTACTTTTCATCGGGGATGGCGCCGATGCCGTTGTCGACACGGGCCTTCACCTCGTTGTAAACCTGTTGGTACACCGCCAGGGTTTCCGGATCATAGGCCATGTAGAAGCAGGGAACCATCATCGTCCAGAAATCACGGGCATGCATGGGGCAGGGCTTGGCCTTTCGCAGTTCGTTGATTTTCCACCAGACCTCGAACACCTTCTCCTGGTTGTTCAGCATCGTCTCCAGCTTGTCCCGGTCGAGCTTCTTCTTGAGGAGATTCTCGAGGAACGCGATGAATCCCTGGAGTTCGACCGCCATGTATTCGACGTTGACCTTATGGACGTCTTGCAGGTTCGGATCGGTGTACGCCGGATGCGGGAAAGGCAGAGTCCAAACCGGAACGTTCCAGAACTGCCGCAGAGACTGGAACCACTTAAAGCGGGCATCGCAGTAGCCCTCGGAGCAGAGCATGAAGGTGGGTTGCGCCATGCCCCCCAGAGGGGCGCCTTCCGGCACTTTGCCATCTCTCTTCATCTCCGTCGTGTAGCCGATAGTGTTTTGGGCGTACCCGCAAAGATGGGTGGGAAATCCCCCGGCGGCGCTCACGCCCATGTATTTCTGGGCCATACCTAACGCGGCGCACACCGTACCGAAGTTCTCCGGGTAGACAGGTGTCACACCCATGGCCCTCATGATGATATCACCTTCCCACCAGTTGACCATGGACCAGGCCACCGGCCTTTCCTCCATGCCCGCCAGAGCACCTTCCATGTACATCTTGTTGACCAAGGGGCGAGCCAAGGCGCTTGATTCCAAGCGGGTAATGGCCCTTTTTTTCTTTTCTTCCGCCATATCTCACCTCCCAGTGATTGTATGAATTTCTCAGGGTCGTATTTTCCGCGCAACCATAAATCACCTCGCCGGGGTTGTTAATGATGCTTTGATGGACAGGATATTTAGAACTTTTTGTGTATTTGCTTTAGTTCTTCAGATTTGTCAATATTCTTTCGTTCAAGAAGCGAGTCTTCGAAATTCTTCCGGCTTCAGACATCCAGCTTTCTATCATCCGTATCATAATTATCGAGGAATTAAAACCAATGATTACGGTAAAATACTGCATCTTCGTCAAGATTGACGTTTTGTGGAAAAAATAAATGAAAATCACCGCCACTGTCAATCCTTATGCGCAGAAAGTAAAAAAATGGCAAAAAATGGTTTGACAACCTCCCCCAAACATCCTATTCTCATACCATCTACTTACCGATGAACGGTCTCTGTTAGGCTTTTAGTACATCTTATCCCTTGACAACACCAAGAAAGGAGAGTGTGGAGTATGCTGAAGAAAAGGACAGTCGTATTGTTTGTCGCCGTCATCGCCGCATCCCTGGTTTTTGCGGCGCCGTCCTTCGCGGCAAAGAAATTTTTTGCCATCGCCACGGGCGGCACGGGCGGCACCTATTATCCCCTGGGAGGAGCCCTCGCACAGGCTCTTTCTTCCAAGATTCCCGATCTTATCGTCACGGCACAGTCGGCAAACGCCTCCACGGCGAACCTCAATCTTATCGCCAAACATGATATCGAGTCTGCCTTCGTTCAGAACAACACGGCTTATCAGGCCTACACGGGAACCGATCAGTTCGCCGGCAAGCCGGTCAAGAACGTCCGGGGCATCGCCACCCTCTATCCCGAAGTGATTCAGATCCTTATACTGAAGAGCGCGGGCATTAAGAGCGTGGCCAACCTGAAGGGCAAGCGTGTCGTTCCCGGCGACCGGGGCAGCGGAACCGCTGTGGATGCTGAGAACATCTGCAAGTCCGCCGGTTTTACCTTTAACGACTTCGGCGGCTTCGACTGGCTCAGCTTCTCCGGTATCTCCCAGCGGATGAAAGACAACCAGGCCGACGCCGGTTTCATCACCGCCGGCATTCCTACCGCAGCCGTCATGGAACTGGCCTCAACCGCGGACATCGACATCCTCAATCTTGATGACGCCCTGATCAAGAAAATCACCGACACTTGGCCTTTCTACGCGAAGGTCACCATCCCGGCCGGCACCTACCGCGGCCAGGACAAAGAGGTAAACACGGTGGCCGTCATGGCCCAATGGGTGACAGACGCCCAGATCCCCGACGACACCATTTATCAGGTGACCAAGGCGCTTTGGGAAGAGGGCACTGACGTCCTCCGTGGCGACAAGGCGCCAAGCGCTGCCGCGCTTATGGCCCGGGTCCATGCCAAGGGCAACGACGTTCAACTGAAGACGGCCCTCGACGGCATGGCCATTCCGCTCCATCCGGGTGCGGAGAAATATTACAAGGAAAAAGGCCTGATCAAATAACGACGGCGGGCTCGTCCTGCTCTGACTTCAGAAAAAGGAGACTGGGCGCCGCATTCAACGGCGCCCAGTTTTTTTGATATGCATAAAAGGGCACTGGCGGCACTTCTTATCCTGTTTGTCGCCGTTGCGGCTCTTGCGCCTTTGCACGTATTTTCCATCGAGACCCCTCGGAATGGCAGGCTTCTCTATCTTCGGACGGTCAGCCCGGATGACAGATTCACCCTCAGTTTCATCCACTCCGTGGAAAATTGTCCCGTCCGCGATCACATCAAAATCGACAGCGGGTACCGGATGGTCACCTATGCCACGGAATTCTGGTCCAGCCGCACGGGGCTCCCATACGCCCCCTTCGGCGACGAAACCTTTACCGATGAGGGAGATCACTTTCGCATTGGAAACATGAACAGGATCATCCCCGAGATATATCAATGGGTCGACAAGAGATACGCCAACCGTCTCGTTTTCGGCGATGGAAAAGAAATTGCGCTCCCCGATCTGGCGGGAGATACGCTTCTGAAGATGTCCGTCACCAGGGTTCGCCTCGCGCAATATGCGGGGATGAAACTGAATTTATCCATACGATAAAGGAGGTGCCGTGGCTGAAGAGCAACGAACAGCATTGGCGGAAGATGAGCTGAATGAAATAGATGTGATATCGAAATATGATCCCGAATTGCGCTTTCGAAAACTCACCGGAATCACGCTGAAGATCACCATCATCATGACGCAGATCCTCTCGATCTTCCACATCTACACAGCGGGTTTCGGCGTACTGCAGGAATGGCGCCACCGTGCCTTTCATCTCGCCTTTGTTCTTCCCCTGGTCTATTTTTACTACTCGATCCGAAAGCCGAATCCGGAAAAAACCATATCCCTTGTCTATGACCTGATCTACGGCATGATCGGCAGTTCCATCATCACGGCGATTTTCCGCGAGATCCTGAATCTCACGATGATCCAAAGCGCGCTCCTTGCCCTTGTCTCTTTCATCCTCCTGTTGTACTTCAAACGCCGCGAGTTCTGGCAGGGAAGGTCCGTTGTTTACGTCGATTTTGCCATTTTCAGCGCGATGCTGGCAGGATTTTTCTTCGCCATATTCAAGGCCTATCATTCCATCGCTTTTCTCCAGGTCTTTCACCAGCCCAACATGACGCTTCTGTTCTGGAGCGTCCTTCTCTTTGCCACGCTGCTCGCTCTGACCCTCCTGTTCATATTCAAATGGCTCCAGGCCCTTGTTTCGATGATCGCCGCCGGCGCCTTCAACTACCAGCACGACGACATTCCCTATTTCGACGTCTTCATGGCCCTGTTCGCCTCTGCCTTCTCGGTCTTCATCTTCCTCGAATACAACAGCCTCGTCTTCAGGGCGGGCCTCCCTCTGGAGCTGGATCTTGTTATCGGCGGCCTGGCCTTCATCCTCATCCTGGAGGGGGCCAGGAGATCCATCGGTCCGGCGCTTCCGCTGATCGCCTTCCTGGTGCTCGTCAACAGCTATCTCGGGCCCTATTTCATCGATATCCCGGGGCTCTCTTTCTTCGCCCACCGGGGCTACTCCGTCGAGCGCATCATCGAACACATGTTCCTCGGCACGGAGGGGATCTACGGGATTCCCCTGGGCGTGGTGGCCACCTTCGTCTTTCACTTCGTCCTCTTCGGCATCTTCATTTCCAAGACGGGACTGGGTCAACTTTTTATAGACCTTGCGATGGCCCTGGCGGGATGGTCGGCAGGGGGACCGGCCAAGGTCGCCGTCATCAGCAGCGGTTTCATGGGATCCATCAGCGGCAGTTCCATCGCCAACACGGTCACCACGGGGGCGTTCACAATTCCGCTGATGAAAAAAGTCGGGTATAGCCCCCAATTCGCCGGCGCCGTCGAGGCGGCCGCCTCGACGGGAGGGCAGCTCATGCCGCCCATCATGGGAGCGGCCGCCTTCATCATGGCCGAATTTCTCGGAATACCATACATCAAGATTGCCGCAGCGGCCGTCATGCCGGCCATCTTTCATTTCTTTGCCGTTGCCACGATGGTCCACCTTGAGGCAAAAAAGATAGGACTCGTCGGCCTTCCGCGGGAGACGCTCCCCAAGGTCACAAAGGTGTTGAAGGAAAAATGGCTGCTCGTGGGACCCCTCGTGGTTATCGTTTGGCTGCTCGTGACGGGGTCCAGCCCCTTCCTGGCTGCCTTCTGGGGAATTTTCTTCGCAGTGGCAATCGGCCAGATCCACGAGCGAACCTTACCTTTCCTCGTTACCGTCCTCCTCTCGGCGCCGGCGGTGCTCCTCCGGTTCAATCCCCTTGGGGGGAGTTCATTCTGGTCGGTTCTCTGGCTCGTCCTCCTCATCGCGGGTCTCGCCTATTCCTACAGGAAGACCGACCTCTTCTCCTGGCTCCTCGGCCTGGTCCCCGCAGGGTTGCTCCTCTTCCTTCCTCTATGGGGGGTGGAGCCGTCGCTCTGCGCCTTCTGGGCTCAGATCGCCATCATCGCCATCGGCGCCTTTTATCAAGAAAGCAAGATGAGGATCCCAGACATAATGAAGACCCTCGAGCTGGGCACGAAAAACGCTCTGTCCATAGGCGCCGCCTGCGCATGCATCGGATTCATCGTGGGGGCAACCACATTGACCGGCCTGGGCCTGAAATTTGCCGCCGCCATTATCGAGCTTGCCCAAGGCACGGCATCCGTGGTGGCCTCGCTCGACATCTTCCATTTCCTCAGCATAAACGGAACGGCCGTTTTCTTTACGCTAATTTTCACGGCGGTCGCCTGCTTCATCCTGGGGATGGGCATACCCACCACCGCACAGTATATTATCGCCTCGATGATTGCCGCACCGGCCCTTCTCCAATTGGGCATCCATCCGCTGGTGTCGCACATGTTTGTCCTCTTCTATGCCATTCTTGCCGATGTGACGCCGCCGGTGGCTTTGGCGGCGTACGCCGCATCGGGAATCTCGGGGGCCGATCCCTTCAAGACAGGGGTCACGGCCTTCGGCCTCGCTTCGGCCGGGTTTATCGTCCCCTTCATCCTGGTGAAGGCGCCCATCCTTCTCTGGCTTCCCCGTCTTCTGGATCCCTCGGCCTCCTTCGATTTCCTGCTCTTCACGCGCGTAGCGGCGACCTGCGTGCTCGGAATCATTGCCCTGGGGGCAACGGTCATCGGGTACTTCGCAGACAGATCGACCGTCATGGAACGTATCGTCTCCGGCATCAGCGCGGCGCTTCTGATCTATCCGGAAAAGTACAGCGATATCATCGGAGCGGTCCTGTTTTTCTCGCTTTTCCTGTATCAGCGGAAGAGAAGAAAAGGATCGTTGACCCAGGAAGAAGCAAAAACATGAAACGTCGGTCGACCCCCAATCTGCCTATTAACGAGGACCCCATGTTCGATCTTCCCGACGACCAGATCCTCCCCCTCTCCAAGGAGCACGTTTTCTGGACGTGGTCGGCCCAAGGCCGGGTCAATCCCATTCCGGTGAAGACGGCCAGGAACGTTTATTTCTGGGATATCTGGGGCAAGCGCTACCTCGACTTCAACTCGATGACCATGTGCGTCAATATCGGCCACGGCGACGAGCGCGTGATCGAGGCGATGGCGAGGCAGGCGCGGGAATTGCCCTACGTCGCACCCGGAATGACCACCAGAGTGCGGGCGCTGGCGGCCAGGCTGCTGGCGGAGATCTCCCCCGGCGGGGCTCTGACAAAAGTCCTGTTCACCCTGGGCGGGGCGGACGCCAACGAGAACGCCGTCCGACTGGCGAGGGGATGCACGGGCCGATTTAAGATCCTGAGCCGCTACCGCTCCTATCACGGCGCGACGGCCGGGGCGATGGCGCTCACCGGCGACCCGCGCCGCACGGCCTGGGAGCCGGGACTGATGCCGGGCGTCGTCCACTTCCTCGACCCTTATCGTTATCGTTCCACCTTCCACCGCTCCAACCCGGAGATTTCCGAGGAGGAGTTCTGCCGGGATTACCTCAATCACCTCGAAGAGATCATCCAGTACGAGGGATCGGAGACGATTGCGGCGATCTTTATGGAATCGGTTACCGGCACCAACGGTCTCATTATCCCGCCGGAGGGATATATGCAGGGGGTGAGGGCGCTGTGCGACAAATACGGGATAGTGATGATTGTCGACGAGGTAATGAGCGGCTTCGGACGCACGGGCCGGTGGTTTGGAGTGGACCACTGGAGGGTCATCCCCGACATCGTGACGATGGCGAAAGGGTTGACTTCGGCATACGCCCCGCTGGGTGCGGTGGCGATGAAGCCCCGGATCGCCGAGGCATTCGACGAGCGCGCCTTCAGGTCGGGCCTGACCTACACCTCCCATCCGGTCTCACTGGCGGCGGCGGTGGCGAATATCAACGTGATCCGGGAGGATAAACTGGTCGAGCGAGCGGCCGCCATGGACCCGGTGCTGAACCGCTTGTTGAACGACCTGCGCGACAAGCATCCTTCGGTTGGCGACATCCGCTCCATCGGGCTGTTCGGGATGATCGAGCTGGTTAAAAATCTCAGGACAAAAGAACCGATGGCCCCGTTTGATAAAACCTCCGCCGAAATGAACGCATTTCTCGCCCATTGCCTCGACCGCGGTCTCTTCCTATACACACACTGGCACACGGTGCTGATCATCCCGCCGCTGGTAATCAGCGAGGAGCAGCTGCAGGAGGGGTTCGCCGTCCTGGATGAGGCGCTTGAGATCACCGACAGAGCCGTCAGCCGGTAAGAAGCCGTCAGAACCGTCCTCTTGCGATCCCCTCCCGTTCAAGTTTTCCCGCGGACATAAGCGTATAACGCACCGTGAGGGAATAATCAATCGTTTGATGAGGGTTTGCCCCCTTTTGCAGCAACCCAGGAAAAATAATAACGGTTGACAAACCTATGAGAATCACTTAGCTTAAGTACGAGTGGGTGCGTCTAAGGGCTTTATTGGGGATGATCGCCGGCTTCATGTTCGAAAAGAAGTGTCCAAGGCAAAATGGGAGGGTTCCAATGACGGTTAAAAAAATCAAGGTGATCCAGTACGGCCTGGGCCCCATCGGCGTTGCCACCGCGAATCTGGTGCTGACCAAACCGGAAATGGAAATCGTCGGAGCGGTCGATATCGCCAAGGAGATGGCCGGCAAGGATCTCGGGGAGATTCTGGGCCGCCGGAAACCGCTGGGAATCAAGGTCACGGACAATGCCGAGTTCCTGTTTGCCAAGGTGCCGGCCGATGTGGTCATCCATACGGCCGGTTCTCGTCTG